>NZ_JBFUGK010000008.1:0-137123 GCF_056402935.1 Polaromonas sp. P3_B1 | reverse complement strand
GGACACGCCATGGCGTGTCCTTGTTTGTCTTTGTCCCCGCTCCCGATTGCCCCGTTCTGGCTGGGCCGAGGAGCGCAGAGACAAGCGGATCAGGGCAAAAACGTGTTTGAGCGAAGCGAGTTGTTTTTGACCCCGCTTGGCTCGAGCACCGCAGGTTGCCCGCRGCGAAGCGGAGGGACCCAGACTGCGGGTCGCCTTTCTTTTGGGTACTTTTCTTTGGCGAAGCAAAGAAAAGTGCCTCGCCCGCCGGGGCGAGTCCCGGCCAGCAGCACTCAGCAAAGAGCACGCACGCCAAAGCAATTGGCAGCTTTCAACTCCCCCGCCTTGCCAGGCGGCCAGCAAGGAAAACCATGCTGAGCCGCCTCCAATCCCTTCCTCGCGACGCCCGCGACACAATATTCCTGCTCGCAGTCATAGCCTGGGTATTGCTGCCGCAAGTGAACGAACTCCCCCTCTGGTGCAGCGCCCTGGCAGGCGCGGTGCTGCTCTGGCGCGGCTGGCTGGCCGTGAAGGCGCGACCGCTGCCGGGCAAGCGCTGGTTGCTGCTGTTGCTGGTGCTCACCCTGGCCGCGACCTGGCTCACGCACCGCACGCTGCTGGGACGCGACGCGGGCGTGACGCTGCTGGTGGTGCTGCTGACGCTTAAAACCCTGGAGCTGCGCGCGCGGCGTGATGCCTTTGTGGTGTTTTTCCTCGGCTTCTTTTGCATGCTGAGCAACTTCTTTTATTCGCAGTCCCTGCTGACGGCTTTCAGCATGCTGTTCGGCCTGCTGGGACTGCTGACCATGCTGGTCAACGCGCACATGCCGGTCGGCAGGCCGCCGCTGGCGCAGGCCGCGAAAACCGCCGGCTGGATGGCGTTGCTGGGCACGCCCATCATGCTGGTGCTGTTCCTGCTGTTCCCGCGCCTGGCGCCTTTGTGGGGCGTGCCCAGCGACGCCATGACCGGGCGAAGCGGCCTGAGCCAGACCATGCAGGTAGGCACGATCGCCAAGCTGGCGCTGGACGAGAGCGTGGCCATGCGCATCAAATTCGACGGTGCGCCGCCGCGCAAGCAGGACATGTACTTTCGCGGCCCGGTGCTGGCCAACTTCGACGGGCGTGAATGGCGTCCCTCGCGCCTGAACACCGCGGCGCGCTTTGGCGTGACAGCCAACCTCGCCGTCGCCGGCACTCCGCTCAATTACGAGGTCACGCTGGAGCCCACCAACCGGCCCTGGCTGTTCGTGATGGAAGCGGCGGCGCAGGCGCCCGTACTGCCCTCCGGTTTCCAGACCGCCATGCAAACCGATCTGCAATGGCTCACCAACCGCCCCATCAACGACCTGCTGCGCTACAAGGTCCAGAGTTACCCGGACTTCCAGCACGGCCCGCTGCAGACCGTGCCCGGCCTGCAGGAGTTCATCGACCTGCCTTCCGGCTTCAACCCCCGCACCCGGGCGCTCGCCCGCGAGATACGCGGCGACCCCCGAATGGCGCGCGCCGGCACGGCCCAGCTGGTGGAAGCGGTCATGAACCGCCTGCGCACCGGCGGCTACACCTACACGCTGGAGCCTGGTGTTTACGGCGAGCACAGCGCGGATGAGTTCTGGTTCGACCGCAAGCAGGGCTTTTGTGAGCACATCGCCTCGGCCTTTGTCATCCTGATGCGCGCCATGGACATACCGGCCCGCGTCGTCACTGGTTACCAAGGCGGGGAAGTCAACAGCGTCGACGGCTTCTGGGTGGTGCGCCAAAGCAGCGCCCATGCCTGGGCCGAGGTCTGGGAAGCCGGGCGCGGCTGGGTGCGCGTGGATCCGACCTCGGTCGTCGCTCCCACGCGCATCGGCGAGTATGAGCGGCTGGTCGTGCCGCAAGGCGCGGTCGCCCGGGCCCTGGGCGCGTTCAGCCCAACGCTCATGACCCAGCTGCGCCTGTTCTGGGAAGCAACCAACAACAGCTGGAACCAGTGGGTGCTCAACTACACCCAGGGCAGCCAGCTCGACCTGCTGAAAAACCTCGGCTTTGAATCGCCGAGCTGGGAAGACCTCAGCTATATCCTGATCGCCATCGTTGTGGCTGTCGCGCTGCTGGGCGCCGGCTGGACCTGGTGGGACCGCGCCCAGCACGACCCCTGGGTGCGGTTGCTGACCCGCGCGCGCAAGCACCTGGACAAGGCCGGCATTCCGAGCACCGCCGCAACATCGCCGCGCCAGCTCGCGCAGCAAGTCCTGGCACGCTACGGCGAACAGCAGGGCAGCAGCGCGCAAACCCTGGCGGACTGGCTGCTGCGCCTGGAGCAGCAGCGCTACGCCGCCGCACCGGCCGGCATGGGCAAAGGGACGCAGCAGTTGCATGCGCTCAGGGAAGAGTTCAGCCGGCTGAGCTGGCCTGCTTAAAATCGGCCCATGCCTTTCTACCGCTCCGGACTCGCTCTTTTCCTGCTCACCGCACTCGCCTGCTCAGCCTGGGCCGGTGATGCCAAAGTGCTGCGAACAAAAACGGCCGCACCTGTGCAAACCCAGGGGCCGCTGTATTCGACACGGCCCGAGGCCATGCAGTTCGCCGACGACATGGCTGCGCGACGCGATCTCGATCCCGACTGGGTGCGCGACGCCATCGGCCAGTCGCGCTACAACGCCACCGTCGTGCGCCTCATGCAGCCGCCCACGAAAACCTTTGTGAAGAACTGGCGCGTTTACCGTAGCCGCTTCATAGACCCGGTGCGCATAGAAGCCGGCCGGCGTTTCTGGCTTGAGAACCAGCAGGCGCTGGAGCGCGCCGAGAAAGAATACGGTGTGCCCGCTGAAATCATCGTCGGCATCATCGGCGTCGAATCCATTTACGGACGTGACGTCGGCAACTTTCGCGTGATGGACGCGCTGACCACGCTGGCCTTCGACTTCCCTGCCAACCATCCACGCGCCAAAGAGCGCAGCGAATTTTTCAAGGGCGAGATCGAACAATTCCTGACCCTGCAAAGCCGGCGCGAAGCCAGCCCCTTCGACGCTCGAGGCAGCTTTGCCGGCGCGATGGGCCTGCCGCAGTTCATGCCTTCGAGCTGGATCAAATATGCCGTCGACTTCGACGGCGACGGCAACATAGACCTCTGGAACAGCAAGGCCGATGTCATCGGCTCCGTCGCCAGCTACTTCAAGGCCTTCAACTGGCAGCCCGGCATGCCCACGCACTACCCGGTAAGTTTTGACAAAAGCCGCCTCGACATGGACGCGCTGATGGCGCCCGACATCCTGCCGACTTTCAGCGTCGCCAGCTTCACCGAAAAAGGCGCGGTGCTCGAAGGCGCCGCCCTGCAGCACACCGGCCCGCTGGCCCTGGTGGAACTGCTCAACGGCCAGGACGCCCCGCAATACGTCGCCGGCACCGAAAACTTTTACGCCATCACGCGCTACAACTGGAGCAGTTATTACGCGATGGCGGTGATTGAGCTGGGGCGGGAAGTGGCGGCACGCGTGAAGCAATAGGCCGAAGGACAGGTCGCCTAACGGCAGGGCGCCCCCGCCAGCGTTCTGGCCGCCGTCAAAAAATCCCCGGGCGCAACCCAGCTGACGTCCCAATTCCCCGCGACGGGGACCTGGCGCTTGTGGGCAATCACCATCTGGCGCCTGGGCACGACAAGAATGTACTGGCCATGCACGCCCCACGCCATGTAGGCACCCTGGAGCGGGGAATCCGATGGTTCCTCCAGTACCCACCACAGGTAGCCGTAAGCAAAATGGCGTCTGGCCGTTCGGGGCGGATGCATCTCCACGGCAGGGGTCACGGCAGCAGTGGTCTCGGCAACCCAGCGCTGCGGAATGAGTGTCTGCCCGCGCCAGTTGCCTTGCTCAAGCATCAGGTAGCCCAGGCGCGCCATGTCCCGGGTGGAAAGAAAAAAGTGGTAGGCAGCGTGCTCCGACTTCGTGAGGTCGCCGGTGCGGCGATGGCGTTCCAGCTGAAAGTCCTCAAGTTGCAAGGGGGTGGCGAGGTCATCGGCAAATGCGCGGTAGATGCTCTTTCCCGTCAGTGATTCAAACACCGTGCCGGCGGCGTTGAAATCCCAGTTGTTGTAGAGAAAGTACGTGCCCGGTGTTTGCGAGCCTCGCGCCGGGGCGGACGCCAGGTCGTCACCGCCATTGGCGGCCGGATGGTACACACCGGAACGTGCCGTCAGCAGATGCCTGAGCCTGGCCTGCCGTTCGATGGGCATGAGCCCGCCTATATCGTCGACACCAAGATCGGCCAGGGTTTTCTCGAGGTCAACCGTTCCGTCCGCCACATAGTTGCCGTAAAGCATGGACAGGATGCTTTTGCGGGCCGAGAACAAAATACTGACAAGGTCGGTCGGGCCATAGCTGAACAGCACCTTCCCCTGCTGCACCGCCATCAGTGACGTTGTGTCCAGCGTCCGCAGGTAGTCGCGCGCCCGGTCGAGCTGCGCATGGCATTCGGGACTCAGGGATGAAGGGGAAATCGTCTCCCACGACTTTCCGGGGTAAACCGGAGCCTCATCGGCCGGCATTTGGGCCGCTCCCGCCGCCGACGGCAGCAGCAGTGAGGCGCAGAAGAAAAGTGGAGCGAGATGACTCAGCATTCTTTTGGAGCAAACGATGATGGCGATTGGGTTGGGGCGGGAAGTGGAGGCGCGAATAAAACAGTGACGCCAACAACAATCGTCAGCATCTGTCGGCTTCCAAAACTCTAATCAAATGCCCTCTATGGGTACACGCAGCCAGTAGCACTCACCGACACCCGCGACTTCACGGACGGCAAAGCCTTTTCTTTCAAGGACACGGCGCAGCTTGAGATTCGGCACAGCGCAGTGAACTGCGTGGACACGCCACTCCACGAATGAAAGGCCCTCGCGCCGCGCAAAGCGGCTCGCCAGCGCCGCCAGGCTGGGCAAAGCGCCTTCGCCTCCTCCATCAATATGCGCCAGCTCCATCAAAAGCGTATCGCATTGAACCTTGAATTTTCCGAGCATATTGGCGCTGCCGGCCTTGAACACCAGCGGCTCATCGCGAAGCACGATGGCCTGGAGCTCATCGAGCGGCAGGTTCAGCACCTCATCGACCGTGTACCCCTCAAGCAAGACTTGTGGCATTGCAGCCCCTTGAATAATCCAGATCGAAGTTGCCATAAAGCATGGCACGGGATAGCGACCGGAAATTCCGGGGGTTTCCGTTCATGCTGAGCGGTACGCTATCCAAGATGCTCATCTCCAGAAGCAGCTCTCTCGAACAGTTCAAGCTCTTCTTGCGCCGAGCCTCCACGGGCGAGGCGCCAGATGCACACGAACATTGCGCCCGCGGCGACCATTGCAGCCAGCCAGATTTCGGGTGAAGTGAGATATGCGATACGGTTCAAGTTGAAAGGCCGAAGCGCCAGCAGCACAAAAACAAAGGTGACTCCCCCAACCAAACTCACTGCGGTACAGGCCAATGCAAAGGATCGGAGCTTTAAACCCAAGGTCATCGCGGCCCCTCCTTGCATAGGTCGTCATGATGGAATTTGCGAAGACCAACGATAACCCGGAATCGCCGCCAAATCAGCCTTCACACGCACAAAGCACCCTCGCCGGCCAGACGTGACGGCCTGGTCCAGCCAGTCGCGCCACCGCAAACCATCCTACTCAGGCCTGATGTTCGCACTCTTGACCAGCTTGCCCCAACGATCGGCCTCCGACTTGATCAAGGCCGCGAACTGCTCGGGTGTACCGCCGCCGATTTCGTTGCCCTGGCCCAGCATCTGCTCCTTGATGGTCGGGTCGGCGAGCGCCTTGTTGACGGTTTCATTGAGCAGCTTGATGAGGGCCGGGGGTGTGCCGGCCGGCGCCACCAGCCCTTGCCAGTTCTGCACCTCGAAGCCCGGCACGCCGGCCTCGGCCATGGTGGGCAGATCGGGGAACAGCGGCGAGCGCGTCTTGCTGGTGATGGCCAGCGCACGCAGCTTGCCGGCGCGGATCGAGGGCGCGGCTGAATACATCTGCTCGAACATCATGTCCACCTGCCCGCCCATCAGGTCGGTGGTGGCGGGCGCACCGCCTTTATACGGAATGTGGGTGATGGACAGGCCGGCCAGCGACTTGAACATCTCGCCCGACAAATGGTGCGAGCCACCCAAGCCGCCCGAAGCGAAGGACAGTTTGCCGGGACTGGCCTTGGCGGCGGCGATGATGTCCTTGACGCTCTTGAACGGCGAGCTTGCGGGCACCATCAGCACCAGCGGCCCTTTCTCGATCAGGCACACCGGCACCAGTTCCTTGGCAGGGTCGAAGTTCATTTTTTTGAACATGGTGGGGTTGACCGCCAGCGGGGCGAAGTTGCCCATGCCGATGACATAGCCGTCCGGCTTGGCGTGCGCAACGGCCTCGGTACCGATGTTGCCGCCGGCGCCCGGCTTGTTGTCCACGAGCACTGGCTGGCCCAGTGCCGTGGAAATGAAACGGCCGATCTGGCGCGAGCGCTGGTCGGCATTGCCGCCCGCCGAGTACGGGCAAATCAGCGTGATGGGCTTGCTGGGATATTTGTCCTGGGCCCAGGCCAGCGAGGGCAATGCGATGGCAACCGAAGTGGCTTGCAGGAGTTGGCGGCGTTTCATGTGGGGTCCTTGTTGTGATGGGTGTCCCGCAACGTTAATGCGCGTAGCTGTCAATCCGCTGGCACAGCGACCCGTGCTTTCCCCTACGCGGGTGGCCACCTGCGCCCGGCGTCGAAAGCAGAATGAAAGGTATGGCCCGACACGGCCCCGAGACGAGGAGTCAGGCCGTCTTTTGCGAAGGCCAGCGATAGGCCAGCACATTGGCCAATGGATAAAAATGCTCGCGCACCTCATCGAGCTGATTGCCGCCCCACAAATACACATGCTGCGCATCCGCGCGAAGAAAGAACCCGACATGGCCCTTCCAGCCCGCCGGGTCTTCGCGTGAGAGAACCGCAATGCATCCGGGCACAGGAGCATCGAGCGGCTCACCCCACTCCAGCCATGAACGCGCCAGCGCGGATCCGGTGCCGGGGATGTGAACCTGAGCCAGCGACCAATTCACAAAGGAAGAACACCACGAAGCCTTGTCGTCATAGCCGCGGATATTGGTGAGCGCATGGTATTCGGTGACCCGGGGATTGCTTTGGCCCGCGGGGAATGTGCGAACGCCGGCTTCGGCGAGGGCGACGGGCATCCAGGAAGGCTCAGGCCGCATCCGATAGCCCCGACGGAGAAAGTTCAAGCGCCAGGAACTTTGTCCCGGGAACGGGATTAAACGCAACAGGCTCCGCCGGCAGAAAGCCCAGCGATTCGTAGATACGCTGGGCGGCGGTGAACTCCGGCAGCACATCCAGGCAAACGCGCGAGTAGCCCGCCGCGCGCGCCTCGGTGAGTATGCTTTCGACAAGTCGCCGGCCCAGGTTCTCACCCCGCGCAATCGGCCGTACATAGACGCGCTTCATCTCGCAGGTTCTTGCATCGATGCGGCGAAGCGCCGCGCATCCAACGACAGCCTGGCCTTTCCACGCGAGAAGCAGCCGGCCGCCAGGCGCGGCGTACTTTCCCGGCAAGGCGGCAAATTCCGCCTCGTAGTCCTGAAAGCCCAGGTCCACGGTTGGGCTGGCGATGTACTCGCGAAAGATGGCGACGACATGCTCGAGGTCCTCGGGGAACATTGCGGCCTTGATGTCGGTCATGGCGAAAGCGTGGTGCACTTTGCGCTCTGACATCAGTGGAATGCCGACACGCACGACACGCACAAGCTGTACGGAAAGGAGCGTGATTGCCTGCGCCACATCATCGGAGTTCACCAAGAGGCTGGACGGCCCAAGGCGGTATATGGTCATAGAAGGCATGGAAACCTTCCGAAAAACTGCCAAAGCGAAGCCCGTGGCTCTGGGCAAGGAGCGCCAGGCTTCGCGATGAGAAAAGGCTGATGTGTCCGTTGCGCGGCGCCGCATACCACCAGTTGAGTGGCTCGCCGGCCCGGATATGGCCGTCGGATACCAAGGTCGAAAACAGGATCACGCCATTCGGTGCCATCAGCTTCTTGAGGTTGGACATCAATGCCCCGACGTCCGGAACATGCTCAAACACCTCAAAGGCGGTGATAAGGTCGAACGTGCCCAGCATCTCAATCCTGAGATCCCGGTCCACAAAGGGGTCATATGAAGTGGATTGCCAATGGGTTTCACGCATCAGCCTGGCCAGGCTGCCATTGGCACCACCATAGTCGAGATGCCTGAGGGTAGGATGCAACTCGCCGAATCCCGCGCGCAGCATGGCAGCATTGGCTTTGGGCCGGGCTTCGACGTAATCGGGGTCGACAGCGACGTACTGGCCGTTGTAAATTTTTTCCTCGAACTCCTGCAGGCTCCACTCGCAGATTTCCGGCGCGAAACAAAAACCACACCCCTGGCAGATCGCGTAGGTCACCGGCACGCCGGAAAGCCCGAAGCTATTGGGATGGCAGGTCGTGTTGAAATCGACGGGATCAAGCAGTGTGCAATTGGCACTGCAGACCGGGCAAACCGTTGTGTCTGTCTTCATGGATTTACGTGCATCGCGAAGCAGGAAAGCGCCCTCGACCCCGTGGCGATTATGAAAGCGGAAAGCGCTTAGTTTCCCATAACCGGTTCAATCGTGATCTCCACCGTCATGGACTCTTCCCCACCGCCCTGCCGCACACCCTTGATGGGCGGGCAGGCGTTGTAGTCGGTGCCCATGGCCAGGCGCACGTGGCGTTCATCGATGAGGCAGTGGTGGGTGACGTCTATGCTGGCCCAGCGGCGCGTGGTGACGTCCAGGCAGACGTCGCACCAGGCGTGGCTGGCCAGGTCGGGCTCGTTGGCCGCGTAAAAATACCCGCTGACATAACGCGCCGGGTAGCCCAGGCTGCGGCAGATGGCGACCATGACGTGAGCCTGGTCCTGGCACACACCCGCACCCGACCTGAAAGCCTCGAGCGCAGTGGTGGTCACGCTGGTGCTGTTCTTGCGGTAGCTCACCGCATCGGCCACGCCGCGGCTCAGGGCCAGCAAGGCGGGCAGGCTTGCCGTGCCGTCCAGGCTTTGCGGAACAAAGCGGCGGCCGAACTCCGCGAGCTCCCAATGCGGCTCGGCCAGATGGGTGGCGCGCAGAAAGAAGTAGGGATGCGGCAGCGTCTGCTCATCGTTGAATTCGGCCACACCCAAAGTTTCAACATCGCCCGCCG
The DNA here is from genome assembly GCF_056402935.1 of Polaromonas sp. P3_B1. NCBI lineage: Bacteria > Pseudomonadati > Pseudomonadota > Betaproteobacteria > Burkholderiales > Comamonadaceae > Polaromonas > Polaromonas sp. P3_B1. The sequence continues at coordinate 127,948 of NZ_JBFUGK010000008.1, read as the reverse complement.
CATTGACCAGGCTCCAGCGCACGTTGCCCGCCTCCCTGCCGACGAAGGTATAGGAGCCGACGGTGTTGCCGAAGCCGTCGCGCTGGTAAAACAGTTTTTCGGGCGCACCCAGGCTCCAGTAGTGCACCGTTTGCGCCGGGCCCGACTGCGGCGTCAGCCACATCGTTTGCAGCGCATAGCGCAGCGGCTCGGTATACCGGTAGTCGGTGATGTGCCGGACGTGGAGTTTCATGGGCGGCTAGTCCCCATGCACAACGCGGCGCTTGGGGTGCTCAGTGGGTAGCCGGCACGAGAAATTCGCGGCTGATGTGCGCGCCTATCTCGTTGACGCGGTCCAGGAACTGGGTCAGGAAGGCATGCAGGCCGGTGGCGAGGATTTCATCAATGCGGGCGAACTGCAGGTCGGCGCGCAGTTTGCCGGCGCGGCGCTGGGTTTCGCTGGCCGTGTCGCTGGTCACCATGGCGAGGTTGCCCATAAGCTCATTGAGGCAGGCCAGCAGCGAGCGCGGCATGTCGGGCCGCAAAATCAGCAGTTCGGCCACGCGCTCGGGCTTGATGACGTCGCGATACACCTTGCGGTAGATCTCAAAGCCGGAGACGCTGCGCAAAATCGCGCTCCAGTGGTAGAAGTCGTACTCCTGATCCTTCTCGCCGTCGGTGCCCAGGAAGTCGTTTTGCACCGCGTGGAATTTCACGTCGACCAGACGGGCGGTGTTGTCGGCGCGCTCCAGGAAGGTGCCCAGGCGCAGGAAGTGGAAGGCCTCGTCCTGCAGCATGGTGCCGGCCGTGACGCCGCGCGACAGGTGCGAGCGGAATTTCACCCATTCAAAGAACTGGCCGGGGTCGCGCTCGAAGTCGCCGTTGCGCAGCATGCGGACCACTTCGAGGTAGGTCTGGTTCTGGGTTTCCCAGACTTCGGTGGTCAGGGTGCCGCGCACGGCGCGCGCATTCTCGCGGGCATTCTTCAGGCACGAGACGATGCTCGAGGAGTTCTGCTCGTCGCGCACCATGAAGTCCATGACTTCGCGCGGGTTGATGCTGTCGCCGTATTTGGCGGCATAAGAGGGCTTGAGCTCGCTGATGCTCAGCAGGCTTTGCCAGCCGCCCTGCACCACGGCGGTCGATTGCGGCAGCAGCGAGGTCTGGTAGTTGACGTCCAGCATGCGCGCTGTATTCTCTGCGCGCTCGGTATAGCGAGACATCCAGAAAAGGTGATCGGCAGTACGAGACAACATGATTATTTCCCTCCCACTTGGACTTGAGTCTGCGACTGCGATTGAGACTGGAACCCCACGGGCGACGACGGCCCCTCCAGAATCCAGGTGTCCTTGGTGCCGCCGCCTTGCGAGGAATTGACGACCAATGAGCCGTCTTTCAGCGCCACGCGCGTGAGGCCGCCGGGCACCATCTGCACTTCCTTGCCGCTGAGCACAAAAGGCCGCAAATCGATGTGGCGCGGCGCGATGCCGCTTTCGACATAGGTCGGGCAAGTGGAAAGGCTCAGCGTGGGCTGGGCGATGTAGCCCGAGGGATTGGCAATCAAGGCTGCGCGGAACTCCTCGATCTCGGCCTTGGTGGCGGCCGGGCCGACCAGCATGCCGTAGCCGCCGGCGCCGTGCACTTCCTTGACGACCAGGTCCTTGAGGTTGGCCAGGGTGTACTGCAAGTCCTCGTTGTTGCGGCACATATACGTGGGCACGTTCTTGAGGATGGGTTTTTCGCCGAGGTAGAACTCGATCATCTTGGGCACATAGGGGTAGATGGACTTGTCGTCGGCCACACCGGTGCCTATGGCATTGCACAGCGAGACATTGCCGCTGCGGTAGACGTTGAGCAGGCCCGCACAGCCCAGCGTGGAATTGGGGCGGAAAGCCAGCGGGTCCAGGAAGTCGTCGTCGACACGGCGATAAATCACGTCGACGCGGCGCGGGCCGCGCGTGGTGCGCATGTAAACGAAGTTGTCCTTGACGAAGAGATCCTGCCCTTCGACCAGTTCCACGCCCATCTGCTGCGCGAGGAAGGCGTGCTCGAAGTAGGCCGAGTTGTACATGCCGGGCGTGAGCACCACCACCGTGGGTTCGGCCGTGGCGGGCGGCGCCATGGCGCGCAGGGTTTCCAGCAGCAGGTCGGGGTAGTGCGCGACCGGGGCCACGCGGTTTTCGCTGAACAGCTCGGGGAAGAGCCGCATCATCATCTTGCGGTCTTCCAGCATGTAGCTCACGCCGCTGGGCACGCGCAGGTTGTCTTCGAGCACGTAGTACTCGCCCTCGCCCTGGGCATTGGGGGCTCGCACGATGTCGATGCCGCTGATGTGCGAATAGATATTGCCCGGGACGTCCACACCCATCATCTCGGGACGGAACTGCGCGTTCTGGAAAATCTGCTCGGAAGGAATGACGCCGGCCTTGATGATTTCCTGGCCGTGGTAGACGTCATGGATGAAGCGGTTGAGCGCCGTGACGCGCTGGATCAAGCCCTTTTCCATGCTGGCCCATTCGTGGGCGGGAATGATGCGGGGGATCAGGTCGAACGGAATCAGGCGTTCGGTGCCGGCGCCGTCCTCGTCCTTGGCGCCGTAGACGGCGAAGGTGATGCCGACGCGGCGGAAAATCATTTCGGCTTCGGCGCGGCGCGCCTGCATGACATCGGCCGGCTGTTTGGCCAGCCAGCGCTGGTAGCCCTGGTAGTGTTCACGGACGCTGGATTCCGTGGCATTCATTTCATCAAACATCGGTCGGCTCATTGGCTTGATCTCCAGCAAGTTATGCGCAGGGCACTATTTTTGACATAGCTTAGCAAGTTATGCGCCAAGACGGCACGTACGCCACCAATTTTTAGCGCCCAGGCAAGTGATGCCAGTAGCGTTTGCCCTCTTCCCGCTGGCAACGGACGGAATCCGGATGCCGGCTGGTCCACAGGGCCGCCCCGCAGGGCGCGGATTTCACCAGGCCTATGCCGCGTGCCTCGTAACGATCAACCACGGGTCCGGCCGGGTGGCCGAAGCGGTTGCGGTAGCCCGCCTGCGCCATGGCCCATTGCGGGCGCACGGCATCGAGAAAGCTTTCGGTTGATGAAGTCTTGCTCCCATGGTGGGGCACCAGCAGAAAGTCGGCCTTGAGGCGGGCTGGGTCGCTCGCAACAAGGGCAGCTTCCTGCGGCGCTTCGATATCGCCCACCAGCAAAGCGGTGCGGTTGCCGTTGGAGATCCGAAGCACGCAGCTCATGGCATTGGGTTTGGCCGGGCTGTCGTAAGCCGCCGCGGCCGGGTGCAGCAGTTCAAATTGAATGCCGTCCCATTCCCAGCCCTGGCCGGCGATGCAGCGCTCGGCCCTGCGCAGGGCCTGCAGCGGGTGCGTGTCTTCAATCGAGCTGATCAGCCGGGCGCCCGGCTGCATGGCAAGTACAGCGCCCGCCCCGCCTATGTGGTCGATATCGCGGTGGCTGATCATGAGGACGTCCAGGCGCTCGCCAAGCGCCCGCAGCAGGGGCACCAGCACCCGGTGGCCGGCATCGCTTTCGCGCGAAAACCGCGGCCCCGCGTCGTAAAGCAGGCTATGGGCGGCAGTGCGCACCAGCACGGCATTGCCCTGGCCGATGTCGGCCGCCAGCAACTCAAACTCCCCCGGCGCGACCCGCGGCGGCTGCCACAGCAGTACAGGCAACAGCAGCGGAACGCCGAGCACGCGCCAATGCCAGGGCAGGCGCATGGCCATCAAACCGCCGCCCACCACACCGGCGACAGCGCACCACAGCGGCGCCGCGGCCACGCTGAGGGAAGCCAAGGGCCAGCTCGCCAGCCACTGCAGGAACCAGGCCAACACACTGACGCAGGCCGCCGTCGCGGCCCAGGCCGGCGTCCACAGCACGCCCAACAAGGCCAAGGGCGTGATCAGCAGGGTCACGGCGGGAATGGCGATGGCATTGGCCAGCAAACCGACCAGCGAAACCTGGTTGAAAAGCAGCAGCGACAGCGGCGTGAGCGCGAGCGTGACCACCCGTTGCTCGCGTGCGGCGCGGGCCAGGCCTGCCAGCGTGCGCCGGGCACGCGGCCGCCATCCGCCCTGTGGAACTGCTTCTTGAGTGCCATGGGCGTCCCCTCCTCCCGAATCCGTGGCGAACAACACGCCGACGGCCACAAAAGACAGCCAGAAGCCCGCCTGCATCAGCGCCCAGGGGTCCATGGCCACCACCACGGCCATGGCCAGCAGCCAGGTCTGTGCCCAAGGCCACTGCCGGCCGCCCTGGCGCAACAGGATCACGGTGGCCAGCATGCAGATGGTGCGCTGCGCGGGCACGCCCCAGCCCGAGAACAGCGCATACAGCGTGGCGAGCAGCAGGCCGCCCAGCGCGCCGGCGCCAACGGCCGGCAGCGCCAGGCACAGCCTGGGCGTGAGGCGCGCCGATCGCCGCCAAAGCGTGCTGATGAGCAGCGAAGCGGCCCAGGCAAACATGGTGATGTGCAGGCCGGAAATGCTCATCAGATGCGCCACGCCGGTGGCGCGAAAGACATCCCAGTCGGCCCGCTCTATGGCGTTCTGGTCGCCCACCACCAGCGCGGCGATGATGCCGGCCCATTGGCGGTTCTCCACGCGCGCGAAGATTTTCTCGCGCACCGCCTGCCGGGCCTGCTCAATGGGGTGCAGCCAGCTGCTGGAGAGTTTGGTCGGCGGCGCATCCTGCGCACCGGCGCGCACATAACCGGTGGCCTGTATGCCCTGCTCCCAGAGCCACAGCTCGTAGTCAAAGCCGTGCGGGTTGCTGTTGCCGTGCGGCAGCTTGAGCCGTACGGTCATGCGCCAGCGCTCGCCGGCGCGCAACGGCTGCGGCTGGCGCTGCAGGGCCAGTGCCGCTTCAAACGGGTCCGCATCCTGTGCGAGCGGGCGCGCCTCTCGCCCGCCAAAGCCCGAATACCAGCCCAGCAGGATACGAGGCGGCAAGGCCACCGGCCGGCCGTCCAGCCGCGCGGACTCCACGTCCAGGCGAAAACGCAGGCCGTCGTCACCGGGCTGCGGCATGGCGGGCACGCTGCCGATGACCTCGATGTCACGGCCTTCCAGGGCCGGGTCCAGGGCGCCGGCCTGGAAAGCGCAGGCCCGCCAGCCGGTCGAGCCAAAGCCCAGCAGCGCCGCCAGGCCAAATGCCAGCAAAGCCTTGAGCCAGGATGGGCCAAATCCACGCGAAGCCATTCTCAATGCCAGGCCCGCCGCGCAGCCCGACAGCCCGCACAGCACATAGCCCCGTTGCGCCCACAGCGCTGGCTGCTGAAGTTGCAAGGCCACGCCTGCGATGAAACCGGCCAGGACCGGCCCGGGGCTCATGGCGCGTCGCCATGGCCCTCCAGATACAGCTCGACTCAAAGCCGCCTCCCCTTCTTTTTGTGTTTTTTTGTGGCTTGTCGCCGGCTGTTTAACGGAGCGGCAAGGCAAAGAGCGGACAGGTCGCCATGCAAACTCCGCATGGCGCAGCTCTTGCTTTCAGAAATACCGCCAAATCCGGGTAAGCTGTTCACACGCCGTCCCGGAGGTCCGCCGCTTCGAAGACCCTAGAAAGACCGCTTGATGTGGCGGTCGTTGCGCATTGATATTTTTTAAAGCGAGGTTGCCTTGTCCATCCACGTTGCCCTGAGCCACATCACCCACTACAAGTACGACCGCCTGGTGAAACTCGGCCCCCAGGTGGTCCGCCTGCGGCCCGCGCCGCACAGCCGCACGCAGGTGCTGTCCTATTCCCTCAAGGTCGAGCCCGCCGGGCACTTCATCAACTGGCAGCAGGACCCCTTCGCCAACTACCAGGCCCGCCTGGTGTTTCCCGAGCCGACACGCGAGTTCAAGGTCACGGTGGACCTGGTCGTGGAAATGGCGGTATTCAACCCCTTTGACTTCTTCCTGGAGCCGGCCGCCGAAGAGTTCCCCTTCAGCTACAACGCGCTGCAGGCCCGCGAACTGGCCCCGTACCTGGCCACCCAGCCGGCCACACCGCTGTTCAAGCGCTACCTCGAGAAAATCGACCGCACGCCCAAACGCACCATCGATTTCCTGGTGGGCCTGAACCAGAGCCTGCAGTCGGACATCCAGTATTCGATCCGCATGGAACCCGGCGTGCAGACGCCCGAGGAGACCCTGCGCCTGGCCTGCGGCTCATGCCGCGACACCGGCTGGTTGCTGGTGCAGCTGCTGCGCCACATGGGCCTGGCCGCGCGCTTCGTGTCCGGCTACCTGATCCAGCTCAAGGCCGACGTCAAATCGATTGACGGCCCGAGCGGCGCAGAAGCCGACTTCACCGACCTGCACGCCTGGTGCGAGGTGTTTTTGCCGGGCGCCGGCTGGGTGGGCCTGGACCCAACCTCCGGCCTGATGGCCGGCGAAGGCCATATCCCGCTGGCCTGCACGCCCGAGCCCTCAAGCGCCGCGCCGGTCGAAGGCGGCGTCGACAAATCCGAAGTCGAGTTCGAGCACCACATGGCCGTGCAGCGGATCTACGAATCGCCGCGCGTGACCAAGCCCTATACCGAAGCGCAATGGCAAGAGGTGCTGGCGCTGGGCGAAAAGGTCGACCAGGACCTGGCGGCCGGCGACGTACGCCTGACCATGGGCGGCGAGCCGACCTTTGTGGCCACCACGGATCGCGACGCGGCCGAATGGAACATCGACGCGCTGGGCCCGACCAAACGCGGCTACGCGACTGAACTCGTGCAAAAGCTGCGCGCCGAATACGGCGAAGGCGGTTTCCTGCATTTCGGCCAGGGCAAGTGGTACCCCGGCGAGCAGCTGCCGCGCTGGGCGCTGAGTATTTTCTGGCGCAAGGACGGCCAGCCCATCTGGCAAAACCCCGCCCTGTTCGCCGACGAGCGCCAGCCCTGCAGCTACACCAGCGCCGACGCGCAGCGTTTTATACAAACCCTGGCAGGCAAGCTGGGCCTGGCCACGACCTACATCACACCGGGCTATGAAGACACCTGGTACTACCTCTGGCGCGAACGCCGGCTGCCGGTCAATGTCGACCCCTTCGATTCGCGCCTGGACGACGCCATGGAGCGCGAGCGCCTGCGCCGCGTCTTCATGCAGGGCCTGGATTCGGTGGTGGGCTATGTGCTGCCGCTGCAGACCAAGGAACAGCTCAAGCAGAGAAACTTCGGCGCCTCGCCCGCGCTGGCCGGCCCGAAATGGACCACAGGCCCCTGGTTCTTCCGCGACGAACGCATGTATTTGATGCCGGGCGACTCCCCCATGGGCTACCGCCTGCCGCTGGATTCCGTGCCCTGGGTGTCCAAGACGGACTACCCCTACATGATCGAGTCTGACCCGTTTGCACCGCGCCAGGACCTGCCGGCCGCTTCGGCACTGGCAGCTCGCTACAACGGCAGCTTCACGGCGGCCCAGGGCGCGACACCGGCGGCGCCGTCCGCGGGCGGCAGCGCCAGTTCGCTCGCGCAGTACATGGCGCGCTACCTGGCTGGCAATACTGCGCTGTCGCAAGCCAGCCGCATCCTGCAGTTCCGCCCGACGGGCAACAACGGCACGAACGGCGCAGACGGCCGGCCGGCCGGCGCCTCACCCGAAGCGGCCACGCCCACCGATGACCGCGCGCCCAAAGCTTTTGAATCGGCCGCCTGGCTGACACGCACCGCGCTGTGCGTGGAAGTGCGCGACCCGCAGCGCGCCAACGGCCCCAAGGACAAGCCCAAGGCAGATCCCGACAGCAAGGCAAACAAATCGGGCCGGGGCGAAGTGGGTGCGATCTATGTCTTTATGCCTCCCATGGAGCGGCTTGAAGACTACCTGGACCTGCTGGCCGCGGTGGAGGCCACGGCGCAATCGTTGGGCGTGAGCATCGTGCTTGAAGGCTATCCGCCGCCGCGCGACCCGCGCCTGAAAATGCTGCAGGTCACGCCCGACCCGGGCGTTATCGAGGTCAACATCCACCCGGCCTACAACTGGGGCGAACTGGTGGAGCACACCGAGTTCCTCTACAAGATCGCGCACGAAACGCGCCTGTCTGCCGAGAAGTTCATGACCGACGGCCGGCACACCGGCACCGGTGGCGGCAACCACTTTGTGCTGGGCGGCTCCACCCCCGCCGACAGCCCCTTCCTGCGCAAGCCCGAGGTGCTGGGCAGCCTGATCGCCTACTGGCACAACCACCCCTCGCTGAGTTACCTGTTCTCGGGCATGTTCATAGGCCCGACCAGCCAGGCGCCGCGTGTGGACGAGGCCCGCAACGACCAGCTCTACGAACTCGAGATCGCCCTGCGCGAGATCGAAAACAACCGCAAGAAGTACGGCGCTGACATGCCGCCCTGGCTGGTCGACCGCACCTTGCGCAACATCCTGGTCGACGTCACCGGCAACACCCACCGCAGCGAGTTCTGCATCGACAAGATGTACTCGCCCGACTCCGCCACGGGGCGCCTGGGCCTGCTGGAGCTGCGCGCCTTTGAAATGCCGCCGCATGCGCGCATGAGCATTGCCCAGCAACTGCTGCTGCGCGCGCTGGTGGCGCGCTTCTGGAACAAGCCCTACCACGGCCGCGTCACGCGCTGGGGCACCGAGCTGCACGACCGCTTCCTGCTGCCCGGCTTTATCCGCATGGATTTTGAAGACGTGCTGACCGAGCTGCGCGAAGCCGGCTACGCCTTCGACATGGCCTGGTTCGAGCCGCATTTCGAGTTCCGCTTCCCGCTGATTGGGCAGGTCAAAACCAACAGCATTGAACTCACGCTGCGCAGCGCGCTGGAGCCCTGGCATGTGATGGGCGAAGAAGGCTCGGCCGGCGGCACGGTGCGCTATGTCGACTCCTCGCTGGAGCGCATCGAGGTGCACGTCACCGGCCTGAACGACAACCGCTACGTCATCACCGTCAACGGCCGGGCCCTGCCGCTGCAAAGCACGGGCCGCGTCGGCGAATACGTAGCGGGTGTGCGCTACAAGGCCTGGAACCCGCCTTCGGCCCTGCACCCCTCGATAGGTGTGCATGCACCGCTGACCTTCGACATCGTCGACACCTGGATGGAGCGCTCGCTGGGCGGTTGCCAATACCATGTGGCGCACCCGGGCGGGCGCAACTACGACACGCTGCCGGTCAACTCATACGAGGCCGAAAGCCGCCGCCTCACGCGCTTTTTCCGCATGGGCCACACGCCGGGCAAGATGCGCGTGGCGCCGGCGCAGCCGAGCCGGGAATTCCCGTTCACGCTGGACTTGCGCTGAAGAACCCGTTTGCGATCTGAAGACAAGGCTTTTACAAATTCACGGCAAATTCTCACCACCCGTTCGCCCTGAGCTTGGCCTGTCCTGAGCCTGTCGAAGGGCGAAGGGCTTCGACAGGCTCAGCCCGAACGGTGTCATGTCCCAGGTGGGCCTGTCTTATGGCGGCAACATTTGCACGCCCAAGCGGCATAAATCGCTTGTTTGGCGGGAAAGCCGGTCCTGATTAAGGCTTTGGGCTTACCTGCCGCAGGCATACTTGCAGCACGTGGAAAATAACACCCAGTCCCTTTTTGCCGCCCAGGCCCTCGAATCTCCTTGCGCCCTGGCCGCCGCGCTGGCGCCGCACGCGGCGTCGGGCCACTTCGATGAGCTGCGCGGCCGTGTCTCCGAAGGCCCCGCGCCCGTGGAAGCGGCTGCGCCCGCCCAGCCCGTGCTGCGCGCGGCCGGCACCGCCCCTGAAACCGCCGCGCCCCCGCCCCAAGCCGCCGCCACCACCGACGACAGCCTGTCGCCCGACTGGACGCGCTTTTTCGACTTCCTGGGCGCCGACGGCTTTTACGACCTGAACCACCGCACCGCCAACCTGCGCCGGCAGATCCGCGACAACGGCGTGACCTACAACGTCTATGCCGACGCCAACGGGCCGCAGCGGCCCTGGGCGCTGGACCTCTTCCCCATGATGGTGTCGGCCGGCGACTGGGCGCAGATCGAAGCCGGCATCCAGCAACGCGCCCGGCTGCTGGACCGTGTCATGGCCGACATCTACGGCCCGCAGGAATTGCTCTCCAAAGGCCTGCTGCCCAGCGCGCTGGTGCATGCCCACCCCGGCTACCTGCGCGGCATGCAGGGCGTGCAGCCGGCCGGCGGCACCTATCTGCACATCGCCGCCTTCGACATCGCCCACGGCCCCGACGGCCGCTGGTCGGTGGTGTCGCAGCGCACGCAGGCGCCCTCGGGCCTGGGCTACCTGCTGGAAAACCGCCTGACCATCTCGCTGCTGTTTCCTGAAGCCTTCCGTGAAATGAAGGTCGAACGCCTGGGCGCCTCCTACAAGGCGCTGGTGGACGGGCTCAAGGCCATGAGCCCGGCTGACGGCAGCGAGGAAAGCCGCGTGGTGCTGCTGACCCCCGGGCCCTACAACGAAACCTATTTCGAGCACGCCTACCTCGCGCGCTTCCTGGGCCTGACCCTGGTGGAAGGTAGCGACCTGCTGGTGCGTGACGACAAGCTCTACCTCAAGACCTTGCGCGGCCTGGAGCCGGTGCACGGCCTGCTCAAGCGTCTGGACGACGAATTCCTGGACCCGCTGGAGTTGCGCTCGGATTCCACCCTGGGTGTGCCCGGCCTGCTGCAGGTCATACGCGCGGGCAACGTGCTGGTGGTCAACACGCCGGGCTCGGCTTTCCTCGAATCAAGCGCGCTGCTGGGCTTTTTGCCCGCGTTGTCGGAACACCTGCTGGGCGAAACCCTGGCCCTGCCCTCGCTGGCCACCTGGTGGTGCGGCGAGCAGGCGGTGCTGCAGGACGTGCTGGGCCAGCTCAAGAACTGCGTGATCAAGCCGACCTACCCCGGATCGGGCATGGAGTCGGTGATAGGCCACACGCTGTCGCGCCGGGCGCTCGACGAATGGGCCGGCCGCATCGTGCGCCGCGGCGAGGACTACACGGTGCAGGCCTACCTGCCGCTGCCGCAGACGCCCACCTGGCAAGGCGAGCGGATTTCCCCGCGCTCGGCCATGCTGCGCGTGTTTGCCGTGGCCGACGGCAAGGGCTCCTGGCAGGTGCTGCCCGGCGGACTGGCGCGGCTGGCCGGCAAGAACGAGAACATGTCCTCCATGCAGCACGGCGGCAGCAGCGCCGACGTCTGGGTGCTGGGCGATGCGTCAGCGGCCAAGGCGACAGCCCCGCGTGCCGAGCAGCCCTCGCCCGCCTGGGCCACCGCCCCGCTGCGCCACCGCCCGCCGGTCACCAGCCGCGCGGCCGAAAACCTTTTCTGGCTGGGCCGCTACACCGAGCGCGCCGAAAACTCCACGCGCCTGGCGCAGATCACTTTGCAGTGCCTGGGCGGTGAAGACCAGACCTCGCAGCCCTTGCTGGCCTGGCTGACCACCATGGCGGTCGGCAATGCGCTGGTGCTGGACACCGTGCCGCCGGCCACGCAGGCGCGCCGCGTGTTTGAACGCGCGCTGATCGCCAACCTGGCCGACACCGAGCAGGCCGCCAGCGTGGGCTTTAACCTGCGCGCCCTCAAGAGCGCGGCCTCGGCCGTGCGCGAGCGCCTGTCTCAGGAACAGTGGCACATGATCGTGCGCACCGAGGCCGATTTTTTCCAGCGCTGCGCGGTGTTCAGCAGCGTGGGCCAAAGCCAGTCGCAAAGCCAGGGCGGGCAAGGCCAGAGCCAGTACCTGCTGGAATACTCCTCGGTCGAGGCGCTGCGCGCGCTCGAGTCGGCCAGCGGCTTCCTCTCGGCCATGACGGGCGCGCAGACCGACCGCATGACCCGCGACGACGGCTGGCGCCTGCTCAGCGTGGGGCGTCTCATTGAACGGCTCAACACCCTGGCCGGCGCCCTGGTGCGCGGCTTTGAAACCGGATCGGTTTTTGAAGAAGGCGGCTTCAACGCCATGGTGGCGCTGTTCGACAGCACCATCACCTTCCATGCGCAATACCAGCAGCGCCGCGACATCCCGGCCCTGCTCGACTTGCTGGTGCTGGACCGCGACAACCCGCGCTCGCTGGGYTGGGTGGTGCAGACCCTGCGCGGGCGCCTGGCCAAGCTGGCCGGCAGCGCGCCGGGTGATATGCCCGAACTTGCAATGGAACTGCCGGACCCCGGCAGCTGGGCGCTAGCCGATTTGTGCGCGGGCATGCAAGCCGATGACGGTGAAAAAGATGATGGAGGCGATGAAGATTGCCGGCAGCACGACGGCCGCCTGGTGCAGATGCTGGAGCAATGCTGCGACGCCGCGCTGGACCTGTCGGACACCCTGAGCCGCCGTTACTTCAGCCACGCGGCCTCGGGCAGCCAGAGCTTGGGCGCCTGAGCCCCGGATACGAAAGCATCCCATGCTGCTGCATGTCGTCCACGAAACCCGTTACCGCTATGCGCCCGCGGTGGAAAACGCCCACCATGTGGTGCACCTCAAACCCGCCAGCCGCAACGGCCAGAGCCTGTTGAGCTACGCGTTGCGTGTGGACCCAGCCCCGGTGCAACTGCGCGAAACCGTGGACGTCTACGGCAACACGCGCAGCTATTTTTCGCTGCAGGCCGCGCATGAAAGCCTGACCGTGGTGGCCGACAGCGTCGTGTCCACCTCTGTGGCCAACCCGCTGCAGTCGGAAGCAGCGCTCGCATCCAGCAGTCCGGCCTCCCAGCCCTGGGAACAGGTGCGCGAGCAGTTCCGCTACCGCGCCGGTGCAGCCTACGACAGCGCCTCCGAATTCCTGTTCGCCTCGCCCTATGTGCCGCGCGACGAGGCCTTCGCCGAGTTCGCGCGACCCAGCTTCCTGCCCGGCCGGCCGCTGCCCGAGGCGGCGCGCGACCTGATGGAGCGCATCCATCACACCATGACTTACGAGAGCGAAAGCACCGAGGTCAACACGCCGGCGCTCGAGGCGCTCCGGCAGGGCAAGGGTGTGTGCCAGGACTTCGCCCACATCATGGTGGCCTGCTGCCGCGCCATGGGTCTGCCGGCACGTTATGTGAGCGGCTATTTGCTGACCAGCCCGCCGCCCGGCCAGCCGCGCCTGGTCGGCAGCGACGCATCCCATGCCTGGGCCTCGGTCTACTGCCCAGGCCTGGGCACCTGGCTGGACTTCGACCCGACCAACAACCGCGCGCCGGGCGAAGACTACGTCACGCTGGCCACCGGCCGCGACTTCCTCGATGTCTCGCCCATGCGCGGCGTGATACGCGGCGGGGCGCAGCACATCCTCGACGTGGCGGTGACGGTGGAGCCCTTGCCCGCCGCCGACGCGCCATCCGCCGAAACCGCTACGCCGGACTGAGCGCCGGCTCACCGAGCAGTGAGCCCTCGGGCAGGCTCCCCACCAATCGCCGCCGGCACAGGCCCACAAACTCCTGCGCGGCGCCCGACTGCGCCTGCTTCGGCTTGAAAGCCAGCAAGGCGCGGAACCACACCTCGGCCGCCAGCGGCACACTGCGCAGGCCCAGCGCCAGGTATTCGCGCGCCACCAGCGGATTGGTCACGGCCAGCCCGGCGCCGGCCAGCACCAGCGCGCATTGCGTCGCGCTGTAAGGCGTTTCGATCACAAAACGCGGCTGCACGCCGGCCTGCGCGAGCGCCGCCTCCAGCCGCCGCTGCGCCGGGTCGGACGCCGACAGGCCCACCAGCGGCACCTCCTGCAAATCCTGCGGCTGCAGCTGCTGCCTGCGCGCCAGCGGATGGGCGGCCGGCATGATGCAGACGGCGGGCGCCTGGTAGAACAGCGAGGACACCAGGCCGCTGGTGTCGGCCTCGTCGCCCAGGAAAGCCAGGTCCACCGCGCCCTGGAACAGCGCCTCGCGCAGCACCTTGGAGCTGTCGACCAGCAGCAGGCAGCGCGTGCGCGGATAACTGCGCTGGAACTCGGCCAGGGCCCAGGGCATGACACTGGCGGCCATGGCGTGCAGCGAGCCGATGCGCAGCACGGTGTCTTCGTGCGACTGCAGGGCCACGATTTTTCGCTGCACCGCCTCCAGACCTTCATAGACCCGCTCGACCTCTTCCATCAGCGCATGGGCTTCGGGCGTGGGCGTGAGCTTGCCTTTGGGCCGGTCAAACAGCTTGAGGCCGGCGCGCGCTTCGAGCTGCTGCAACAGCTGCGTGACCGCCGGCTGGCTCACATGCAGGGCCGCGGCCGCGCGGTTGGCCGTGCCCAACCGCATGACCATGCGGAACACCTCGATCTGGCGCGCACTGGCTTCGGCCATGGCCATCTCCTTATAAGTTTCACTTATTCTAAATCGCCAACAAAGCGTGCACGGCAGGCCCGGGCCTTCCTACCATTGGCCGCATGAATTCCCTTGATTCCGAATCCCCCGCAGTGACCCGAAACCCGCAGCTGTCCAGGCTGCGCTGCATCCATTGCGCGCGCGAATACCCCTTGCAGGACCTGCCCGCCGGCTGCCCGCACTGCGCTGCGCTGGGTACGCCCGCAAGCCTGGAGGCGGTGTATGCCGAACTGCCTCAAACCCTCGAAACTGCCAGCACGGGTTATAAGTGGGGCGCCTGGCTGCCTTATACCCAGGGCGTGTCCCTGGGCGAAGGCGGCACGCCCTGCCTGGACCTGCCGCACTTGGCGCGCGCATTGGGCTTGCGCCAGCTCTCGGCCAAGCACGAGGGCATGAACCCCACGGGCTCACACAAGGACCGCATGTCGGCCCAGGCCGTCAGCCGGGCGCTGGACGTGGGCGCGCAAACCGTGGTGCTGGCCTCCAGCGGCAACGCGGCAGTGTCGGCGGCGGCCTATTGCGCGGCCGCCGGCCTGGCCTGCGAAGTTGCCACCTACCGCGACATGCCGGAGCCCTTCGCGCGGGCGCTGCACCGCCTGGGTGCCAAACGCCTCACTTTCGACCGCGGTTTTGGCCGCTGGGAGCATTTGCGCCGCCGCGTCGAGCAGGACGGCGCCTTCGCGCTGACCAACTACAGCGTGCCCGCCGTCGGCAGCCCGGCTTTTGGCGTCGAAGGCTACCGCGCGGTGGCGCTCGAATGTGTGGCCGACGGCTGCATCCCCGACCATGTGCTGGTGCCCACCGCGCGCGGCGATTTGCTCTGGGGTGTTTACAGCGGCCTGCGCGACCTGCTGCAAGCCGGGTTGATCGCGCGCATGCCGCGTCTCTGGGCGGTTGAGCCCTTCCCGCGCCTGGCCCACGTGCTGGGCGGCGAACCGCTGCAGTCCGATTTCGCCGGCCAGACCGTGCAGTTTTCCACCGGCGGCAGCACCGTCACGCTGCAGCAGGCGCTGGCCGTGCGGCGCTCGGGCGGCGGCGCGGTGGTGGTGGACGATGCCGGCGCCATCGACGGCAGCGCGCAACTCGCCGCGCAAGGCCTGTGGGTGGAGCTGTGCGCGGGCGCCTGCCTCAGCGCGCTGGCGCAGCTGCGTGCGCGCGGCGAGGTCGCGCCTTCGGAGCACGCCCTGCTGCTGCTGACCGCCAAAGGCGACCGCGACACCTTTGACATTTTTTCCTGATTCCCTGGACCCTCCCTGAACCCTCCTTGAACCGATACCCCGTAAAGGATTTACCCATGAAGACCCGATTGCTCACCGCCCTGCTGCTGGCCGGCGCCAGCCTGATCAGCACCGCCGCCCAGGCGGCCTACCCCGACAAGCCGCTGCGCCTCATCGTGCCCTGGGCACCCGGCGGCAGCACGGATGCGATCGCCCGCGCCGTCGCGCAGCGCATGGGCGAGACCATGGGCCAGAGCGTGGTGGTGGACAACCGCTCCGGCGCCTCGGGYCGCATAGGCACCGAGGCCGCGGCCAAGGCCGCGCCCGATGGCTACACCTTCGCCATCGTCGAGCTGCCGCATGCGATCGCGCCGGCCGTGTTCAACAAAATGCCTTATGACCTGCTGCGCGACTTCACGCCGATCTCCATGGTCGGCACCTCGCCGCTGATGCTGTTTGCCAGCGGCGGGCCCTACAAGAACGGCGACATCAAGGGTTTCCTCAAACACTACCGCGCCAGCAAGGTGCCGCTGGCTCTGGCCAACAGCGGCAACGGCTCGATCAGCCACCTCTCCAGCGAGCTGTTCGCCACGGCTGCCGGCATCAAGGTCAACGCGATCCCCTACCGCGGCTCGGCRCCCGCGCTCACCGACGTCGCGGCCGGCCAGGTGGACGCCCATTTCGCGACGCTGGCCAGCGCCAGCGCGCTGCTGGGAGCGGGCAAAATCTCGGCCCTGATGGTGACCGGCAGCACCCGTGTGGCCTCGCTGCCCGAAGTGCCCACCGCGCGCGAAGCCGGCATGGACAGCATGCAGTTCAACCAGTGGTGGGCCCTGGTGGCGCCGGCCACGACGCCCATTGAGATCGTCGAGCGCCTGCGCAGCGAAGCCGTCGCGGCGCTGGCCCACCCGTCGACGCGCGAGCGGCTCACCACGCTGGGCATAGACCTCAAGGGATCGAGCCGCGACGAACTGCGCGCCTTTATGCGCAGCGAGGTGGACCGCTGGGGCAGCGTGGTGCGCAAGGCCGGCATCAAGCCCGAATAATTCATCGCGTCAAACCATCGCATCAGCGCCGGCCCTGCATCACATCCTTTCATGCCGCTGCAGGCCGGCGCGCAGGCGAGCCCATCCTACAATTCCCTGCATCCCCCGCCTGCGGGAACCGTCTTCAACCAAAGGGAACACCATGAGCGCCTACGACAAGCTGAAAGCACTGAACATCACCCTGCCCCCCGTGGCAATCCCCGTCGCCGCCTATCTGCCTTTTGTGCGCACCGGCAACCTGGTGTTCCTGAGCGGCCATATCGCCAAGAAAGACGGCAAACCCCTGGTCGGCCAGCTGGGCAAAAACATGACAACCGAAGAAGGCAAGGCCGCCGCACGCTCGGTCGCCATCGACCTGATGGGCACGCTGGAAGCCGCCGTCGGCCTGGGCAAGATCAAGCGCATCGTCAAGCTCGTGAGCCTGGTCAACTCGACCGGCGACTACACCGAGCATCACCTGGTGACCAATGGCGCCAGTGAACTTTTCGCTGAAATTTTCGGTGATGCCGGCACGCATGCGCGCGCCGCCTTCGGTGTGGCGCAGATTCCCATGGGTGCCTGCGTCGAGATCGACCTGGTTGCCGAAGTCGAATAATCCCCCGCTCGCTGAATGCCCGTCTCGCCGGCGCTCGACCCGGAGCTTGCCAACCGGATCCTCAAGGTCAACCATGCCGGTGAGAACGGTGCGGTACATATCTACACAGGCCAGATTTTTGCCGCGCGTTGGCGCGCACCCAGCCTGGTCGCCGAACTGACCGAGTTCCGGCGGCACGAAGAAAAGCACCGAGCGATATTCTGGGCCGAGCTACAGCGGCGTGGGCGGCCACGCTGCAAAAGTTACCTGCTTTGCGGCATCGGCGGCTTTGTGCTCGGACTGTTGACCGGCCTTTTCGGCAGACACGCTATCGCGGCGACCACGGTCGCTGTCGAGCGTGTGGTGCTGGGCCATCTGCGGGAGCAACTTTCCGTGCTGGCCGGCCGGGATGCGGATGCGATCGCAGCGATCTCGGCCATCGTGGCCGAAGAGCAGTTGCACCACGACCAGTCCGCCTCGCATGTTGAACCCGGACAGTTCTGGCCTCGCCTGCTGTCACCGCTTGTCTCGTCGTCCACCGAAGCCGTGATCTGGCTCGGCATGCGGCTCTAGCAGCCGGTCCGATCTTTGCGGATTCTGGCGGCCGGTCTTTCCCCTGCATACCGCAGGGTGGTCGATGCGCCGCCGAATGGTCCCAGGCAAGGGAATCTATGATCTGTGTGCCCCGGCCATTTCGCCGGGGCAGCGTTCTCAGGGCGGGGTGAAATTCCCCACCGGCGGTGTTTGCAGGCAACTGCATCAGCCCGCGAGCGCCTTGTCTCCATGCTTCATATGGCGACAAGGGTCAGCAGATTTGGTTCAAATCCAAAGCCGACGGTCACAGTCCGGATGAAAGAGAGCGCGATGCAAACGGCTGTGCCGTAGGCGGCGTTTGCCGGTGTGGAGTTCTTCCGCGCGGCAACCGTATGCCCGCGCGCTGGCCGCAGCCTCGTGCGCCCTGATTCTGGTAACACCTAACAAAGGCTATCCATGAGTCAGTCAACCAAGTCTCCAGCTTCCGCCGCCCAGTCGGGTGGCTCTTCTCACAAGGCGCGTTTCGCCTTTATCCAGTCATCCTGGCACGAAGACATCGTGGACCAGGGGCGCGGCGCCTTCCTTGCCGAAATGGCCAGGCAGGGCGTGGGTCCCGAATCCATAGACACCTTTGAAGTGCCGGGCGCCTTTGAGATTCCGCTGCACGCCAAAAAACTCGCGCAGTCAGGCCGATATGCGGGCGTGGTCTGCTGCGGGCTGGTGGTGGATGGCGGCATCTACCGCCATGAGTTCGTCGCCGATGCGGTGATCAGCGCGCTGATGGGCATACAGCTGGAAACCGGCGTTCCAGTGTTTTCGGCGGTGCTGACGCCGCAGCATTTCCACGAGCATGAAGAGCACCGCAAGTTCTTCACCGCCCACTTCCTGACCAAGGGCAAGGAAGTGGCGCAGGCCTGCCTGGAGACGGTGGCGGGCCTGAAGAAGTTGGAAACGCTGCTCGCGGCCTGAGGCCGGATGCCCGACCCTTTCACAAGGCGGCGGGCGCCGCGCTTATCCGAGCTTATTCGACGCGGGTGACTCCGCTAGGCTTGAAGCCCAGGTCGGCCGCCTTGCCCTTGCGCGCGCGTGCCGCGCGGGCGTTGTTGAGCGTGCGGATTTCCAGGGTTTCCTCACGCGCCTTGCCGCCGCGGCCTATGCCTTCAATTTTCACGCTGCGGGTGTAGGCCGCCGCGCCGGCCAGGGTGTCCTTGGCTTCGAGGTCTATCAGCATCAGGCCGCGTCCGCCGGCGGCCTGCATCTTGAGTTCGCCGATTTCAAAGGTCAGGATACGGCCGCCGGTGGAGGCGCAGGCCACGTGCGTGGCCGGCACCATGGGCGTCGCGCCGCTGTTGAAGGCGGCGTGCGAGGGCCTGCAAATGGTTTCGCCCTCGGCGCAACTGATGAAAGCCTTGCCGGCCTTGAGGCGGGACGTCATGTTCTCGACCGTGGCGAGGAAACCGTAGCCGCCGCTGGCGCTGAGCAGCAGCGCGGCATTGGACGGGCCCGCGAAGTAGTGCACCAGCTGCGTGCCGGATTCCAGGTCGATCATGGTGGTCAGCGGCTGGCCGTCGCCGCGCGCGCCGGGCAGCGAGGACACCGGCACCGAATAAATCCGGCCGCGCGAGCCGAAGGCCAGCAGCGTGTCCACGGTGCGGCATTCAAAAGTGCCGTACAGCCCGTCGCCGGCCTTGAAGGCAAAACCCGCCGGGTCATGGCCGTGGCCGCTGCGCGCGCGCACCCAGCCCTTGTCGCTGATCACCACGGTCACGGGCTCGTCGAGCACCTTGACTTCGAGCACGGCTTTTTTCTCGGCCTGGATGAGCGTGCGGCGCGCATCGGCGAACTGCTTGGCGTCGGCCTCGATTTCCTTGACCAGCAGGCGCTTGAGCGCCGCCGGGCTGCCGAGGATTTCCTCAAGCTTGCCCTGCTCTTCGCGCAGATTCTTCAGGTCCTGCTCGATCTTGATGGCTTCAAGCCGCGCCAGCTGGCGCAGGCGGATTTCCAGAATGTCCTCGGCCTGAATTTCGCTGAGCTTGAAGCGCTCTATCAGCGCGGCCTTGGGCTCTTCCGACTGGCGGATGATGGCGATCACTTCATCGATATTGAGCAGCACCAGCTGCCGCCCTTCGAGGATGTGGATGCGGGCCAGCACTTTGTCCAGCCGGTGCTGCGAGCGCCTTTGCACCGTGGTCTGGCGAAATTCGATCCACTCCGTCAGCATCTGGCGCAGGGTTTTCTGCGTCGGCTTGCCGTCCAGCCCGACCATGGTCAGGTTGATGGGCGAGGAGCTTTCGAGGCTGGTGTTGGCCAGCAGGGTGTTGATGAGCTCTGACTGGCCGATCTTGCTGGTCTTGGGCTCGAACACCAGGCGCACCGGAGCGTCCTTGCTGGACTCGTCGCGCACCACGTCGAGCACGGCGAGCACGGCCTGCTTGAGCTGCACCTGGTCCTGGCTCAATGCTTTTTTGCCGGCCTTGATTTTCGGGTTGGTGAGTTCTTCGATCTCTTCGAGCACACGCTGGGTGCTGACGCCGGGCGGCAGTTCCTGCACCACCAGTTGCCACTGGCCGCGCGCGAGTTCCTCGATTTTCCAGCGCGCACGCACCTTGAGCGAGCCGCGGCCGGTGCTGTAGGCAGCCGCGATTTCCGCGCTGCTGGAGATGATCTGGCCGCCGCCTGGATAGTCGGGGCCGGTGATCAGCGCGAACAGCTCGTCGTCGAGCAGCTTGGGCGTCTTGATGAGGGCCACGCAGGCGTCGGCAACCTCGCGCAGGTTGTGGCTGGGGATTTCGGTGGCCAGGCCCACGGCAATGCCGCTGGCGCCGTTGAGCAGCGCAAAGGGCAGGCGCGCGGGCAACTGGCGCGGCTCATCAAAGGAGCCGTCGTAGTTGGGCACGAAGTCGACTGTTCCTTCATCGAGCTCGTCGAGCAGCAGGGTCGTGATGCGCGCCAGCCGCGCCTCGGTGTAGCGCATGGCCGCCGCGCCGTCRCCGTCGCGCGAGCCGAAATTGCCCTGGCCGTCGACCAGCGGGTAGCGCTGGCTGAAGTCCTGGGCCATGCGCACCATGGCGTCGTAAGCCGCCTGGTCGCCGTGCGGATGGTATTTACCGAGCACGTCGCCCACCACGCGGGCGCTCTTGACCGGCTTGGCGCCGCTGGCGCCGTTGGCACCGCCAAAGCCCAGGCCCATGCGCGACATACTGAAGAGGATGCGGCGCTGCACCGGCTTCTGGCCGTCGCAGACGTCGGGCAAGGCTCGGCCTTTGACGACGCTGAGCGCGTACTCCAGGTAGGCTCGCTGCGCGTACGCGGCCAGCGAATCCTGGTCGGCGGGTTCGGGGATGGGGGCGACTGCGTCCGGGGTGAAGAGATCATCCATCGTGGTTTGGCTTGGGCTAAGTCGGTTGATGCCGGGCCGGCAGGCTTAAAACGCTGCCGGTACGGGATTATGAAAAGAAAAAAGGGGTGCGCCGCTTTTGAGGCAGCCGGAGGTACCGGCTCAACGCCAGGCGCATGTATCTCAGTTCCGCTCGGGTGAGGCCTCTGGCGTGGCGGTGGACGCGACCGTGGTCGGCACCATATTGCCGCGGCCCGTAGTGCCGCCCATCATCTCCATGCGAACACGGCCGCCGGGCGCCCCCATCATGCTGGGGGGCTTGAGGTGGTTGTAGAGCTGCATCACGGTCTTGACGTAGTTTTTGGTTTCGGGGTAGTTGGGGATCTTGTTGCCCGCGCGCTGAACGGCGCCCTCGCCGGCGTTGTAGGCGGCGATCGCCAGCTCGAGCTGGCCGGGGAACATGGCGATCAGGTCGCTGAGGTAGCTGGAGCCGGCCCGGATATTGGTCTTGGGGTCGGTGAGCTTTTTGTGGACCGTGGAATCCTTGCTGGCCCGCACACCGTAGCGCTCCGCCGTCGGCGGGATCAGCTGCATCAGGCCGACAGCGCCTTTGGGCGAGACGGCCTGGGTGTTGAAGCCCGATTCGGTGGCGATGAGCGCTTGCAGCAGTTCGTAGTCGATGCCGTGTGTGACGGAAGCCTCTCGCAGCAGGTGTTTGACGGCCTTGTAATTGGGCGACACGTCGAAGTAGGCCAGCAGCTTGGGCGGCGCGGCAGCCACGCCGGTGGCGCGGTTGGCGCCGCTGCCCACGGCCTTGCCGCTGCGGCCGGTGTTGCTGCCGTCGGCGCTGAAGCTTTCGCTGCCGCGGAAGAAGAGCTCATAGCGCTCGTCCAGCCGCACGGCCGAAAAATGCGCAATGCCGTCCTTGTCGACATAACCCCAGATGTCGGCATGGGCGGGCCGCTGCGACAGCAGCATCAGCATGCCCAACAAAAGTCCAAGCCAGAGCCTGGGCTTGCCAGAGAAAATATTCATAAACAAGAAATCCATCATGTCGTCAGGGCTTGATCGCAAACACAATTTTTGCAACAGCCCCGCTTATCACCACAAAGAGCACAAACACCATACCGCGGTACATCCATTTGAGCGGCTTCAGACGCTCATCCATCGCTTCCATGTGGCGCTTGGCATTTTTGACCTGTGCATCGGAAGCCGAACTCATGCGTTCGAATTCCACCTGCATCTGCCGGTCAATTTCCGCCAGCCTTTTTTTATCCACGGTCTCCGCGCCGCTCATTTTTTGCAGTTCCGCCAGCAACAGCTCCGTCTTGCGGCTGGACTCCCTGCGCGATTCGGCAGCTTGCTCCCGCTGCAGCGCCGCGTCAATTCCTTCAAAGTGGTGCCAGCCCTTAACCCTGGGCGCGCCGGCTTTATCCGCTATCACCTGAACCGCACGCAGGACAAGCTCTGGCTTTTCCTTCAAAAAATCGCAGCCGATTTCCAGCAATCGCGACTTGGATCGAAATTGAGGGCCGGCCCAGTGAAGGGCTCCAGCCACGTGGGCCGGCCTCAATTGCTCAAACCTTGCCGAATCCAGCGCCAGCATCAAAACTGATCTTTTCTTCCCTTTGTCCTCGATCTGACTGAGATCGACACCCAGAACATGGTTCCAGGCGATAACGGGCAAACCGCTGTACATCAAACCTGCGGAATCCACCCGCAACGCGCCGCCGGACCGTAAGGCAGGATACGCACAAGCCAACAGGCTGCAGGTGTACACAAGTAACAACCCCGCCAGACCGGCCAACAAGGCGGCCGGGGCAAATTTCCCATCCAGCCAGCACACCTTGGCCAGAAACCCGAAGCCCCACAACATCAAGCAAATCACGGCAAGAAGGCAAGCCCAGCGAAACCAGCGAAATGGAACCATCAACGAGCTTGCGTTAAACGCCACAGCCGCCTGGGCGGCCTTCTTCTCCACCCTCCGTTTACGCCTGTCAATGGCGTTTTCTGACAGCACGGCAAAATACAGGCCGCCGGCACCCACCGCAAAACCCACGACAGCCCTTGCGAATTCATGGGTCGCCAACGCGATCGTCGCCCAGAACGCGGCAACGACCAGCACTACCATGCCCGCGACGCGGCCAATCGACAGCAAAAACCTCAAACATCCACCTCAACGCTGTCGCCGTGCAACTCCATCAGTTCGCGGCGCGCCGCGGCTTCGCCCTTGCCCATCAGCTTGGTGATCAGGGTCTCGGTTTGCAGGAAATCCTGATTGCCCAGTTGCACGGGCAACAAACGGCGGGTATCCGGATTGAGCGTGGTTTCCCAGAGTTGTTCCGCGCTCATTTCACCCAGGCCCTTGAAGCGGCTGATGCTCCAGGCGCCTTCTTTCACGCCATCTTTGCGCAATTTATCCAATATGGCGGTCAATTCGCCTTCATCAAGGGCATAAAACTTCGAAGCCGGTTTTTTGCCCCGTGCCGGCGCGTCCACCCGGAACAGCGGCGGCCGCGCGACATACACATTACCCGATTCGATCAATTTGGGGAAATGGCGGAAAAACAGCGTGAGCAGCAACACCTGAATGTGGGAGCCGTCCACGTCGGCGTCGCTCAGGATGCAGACCTTGCCGTAGCGCAGGCCTGAGAGGTCGGGCGTGTCGTTGGGGCCGTGCGGGTCCACGCCGATGGCGACCGCGATGTCGTGGATTTCGGTGTTGGCGAACAGGCGGTCGCGCTCGACCTCCCAGGTGTTCAGCACCTTGCCGCGCAGCGGCAGGATGGCCTGGCTTTCCTTGTCGCGGCCCATTTTGGCGCTGCCGCCGGCCGAGTCGCCCTCCACCAGGAAAACTTCGTTGTGCGCCAGGTCGCGGCTTTCGCAGTCGGTCAGCTTGCCGGGCAGCACGGCCACGCCCGAGCCCTTGCGTTTTTCGACTTTCTGGCCGGCCTTCTGGCGGGTCTGCGCGGCTTTGATGGCGAGTTCGGCGAGCTTGCGGCCGTAATCGACGTGCTGGTTGAGCCACAGCTCCAGTGTGGGACGGACAAAGCTGGACACCAGGCGCACCGCGTCACGCGAATTGAGGCGTTCCTTGATCTGGCCCTGGAACTGCGGGTCCAGCACCTTGGCGCTCAGCACATAGCTGGCGCGGGCAAAAACGTCTTCAGGCAGCAGCTTGACGCCCTTGGGCAGCAGCGAATGCAGGTCGATAAAGCTCTTGACGGCGTTGAAGAGGCCGTCACGCAGCCCGCTTTCGTGGGTGCCGCCGGCGCTGGTCGGGATCAGGTTGACGTAGCTCTCGCGCATGGGCTGGCCGTCTTCGGTAAAGGCCACGCACCACTGCGCGCCCTCGCCTTCGGCAAAGCTGTCGTGCTGGGCATCGGCAAAACCCTCGCCCTCAAACATCGGGATGACCGGATCGCCCGTCAGGGTCTGCATCAGATAGTCGCGCAGGCCGCCTTTGTAAGACCAGGTCTGGGTTTCCTTGGTTTTCTCGTTGGTCAGCGTGACGGTGACGCCGGGCATGAGCACGGCCTTGCTGCGCAGCAGGTGCGTGAGTTCGGCCATGGGCAGCGCGGCCGATTCGAAGTATTTGGCGTCGGGCCAGGCGCGGACGGTGGTGCCGGTCTTGCGGTCGCCTTCGCCCTGCTTGCGCAGGTGCAGCTTCTCGATCACATCGCCGCCGGAGAACACCAGCCTGGCAACCGTGCCTTCCCGGTAAGTGATAAGTTCCAGCCGCTTGGACAACGCGTTCGTCACGCTGACGCCCACGCCGTGCAGGCCGCCCGAGAAGCTGTAGGCGCCGCCCTTGCCCTTGTCGAACTTCCCGCCGGCGTGCAGCCGGGTGTACACCAGCTCGATCACGGGCGCCTTTTCTTCGGGATGAAGGCCGAAGGGAATACCGCGGCCGTCGTCTTCGATGCTGACCGATCCGTCGGTGTGCAGCGTGACCTTGATCTTCTTGCCGTGGCCGGCCAGGGCCTCGTCGGCGGAGTTGTCCAGGACTTCCTGGATGATGTGCAGGGGGTTATCGGTGCGCGTGTACATGCCCGGGCGCTGCTTGACGGGCTCCAGGCCCTTGAGCACGCGGATCGAACCTTCGGAATATTCGGTGGGTAGTTTGTCAGCCATGGCAGATGAAAGAATTGCCGCAATTGTAGTCGGGCCTGCAAAAGTCACTGTACAAACATACAGCCTCTCGATTTTGAACGCTGAAGCAAGGGCGCTCGCGGCAGCATTTCGCCATTTTCGTTACAGTCGGCGGATACCCTCTTTTCGCCGACCCAAGGCCTTTCCTTTTCGCCCTTGCCGCGACCACCATGACCACCGACACCCCCAAACTCTCCATGCAGCAGGTGCTGATTTGCGGCGCCACCATCGTCACGCTGTCCATGGGCATACGCCACGGCTTTGGGTTGTGGCTGCAGCCCATCACCCAGGCCCAGGGCTGGACGCGCGAGACCTTTGCCTTCGCGCTGGCGGTGCAAAACCTGTCCTGGGGCGTGTTCGGCATCTTCGCCGGCATGGCGGCCGACCGCTTCGGCGCTTTCCGCGTCATCGTGGTGGGTGCCCTGCTGTATGCGCTGGGCCTGGTGGGCATGGCGCTGTCACCTACCGGCTTTTTGTTCACCATGACGGCCGGGGTGCTGATAGGCGCGGCGCAGGCCGGAACCACCTATGCGGTGATCTACGGCGTGATAGGCCGCAACATCTCGGCGGAAAAGCGTTCCTGGGCCATGGGCGTGGCCGCGGCGGCGGGCTCTTTCGGCCAGTTCCTGATGGTGCCGGTCGAGGGCCTCCTGATCAGCGGCCTGGGCTGGAAAGAGGCGCTACTGGTGCTCAGCGGCGCGGTGCTGCTGATCGCGCCGCTGGCCCTGGGCCTGCGCGAGGGCGGTTTTGGCGGCGGCCAGCCCGCCAAACGCGAACAGACCATCGCCCAGGCGCTGCGCGAGGCCTTCAAATACCCGAGTTTCCAGCTGCTGATGGCGGGCTATTTCGTCTGCGGCTTCCAGGTGGTGTTCATCGGCGTGCACATGCCCAGCTACCTCAAGGACAAGGGCTTGTCGCCCCAGGTGGCCAGCTACGCGCTGGCGCTGATCGGGCTGTTCAACGTTTTTGGCACTTACATCGCCGGCTCACTGGGCCAGAAAATGGCCAAGCGGAAAATCCTGGCGACGATTTATTTCTCCCGCGCGGTGGTGATCGCCGTGTTCCTGGCGGCCCCGCTGAGCCCGCTGAGCGTGTACATCTTCGCCAGCCTGATGGGCTTGCTATGGCTGTCAACGGTGCCGCCGACCAACGCGGTGGTGGCGCAGATCTTCGGCATCCAGCATCTGTCGATGCTGGGCGGCTTCATATTCTTCAGCCACCAGATCGGCTCCTTCATGGGCGTGTGGCTGGGCGGCTATTTATATGACCGCACCGGCAGCTACGACATCGTCTGGTACATCGCCATCGCCCTCGGCGTGTTTGCCGCCCTGGTGAACCTGCCRGTGCGCGAGGCGCCCATCGCGCGCGCCGGCGTTCCGCAAGGGGCCTGAGGTGGCCAAAAAAGCCGGCCTGTGGGCGCTCGCGGTCATCGCGTCGCTGGGGGTGTTTGCCCTCTACACACGGCCGGAATTCCTGGTCACACTCGCGAACCAGATCTGGGCCTGCTTTTAGGCTTGCCTGGCGGTTTTTGAGCGACGGGGGAGAGCCCCAAAGACGGGAGAGGACAGCATGAAAACCATCATCATCACCGGCGCCTCGGACGGCATAGGCGCGGAAATGGCGCGCCAGCTGGCCAAAACCCACGGCGCCGGCGTGGCGCTGGTGCTGGCGGCGCGCAATGAAACCATGCTTGATGAGGTTGCGCACCAGTGCGCCGCGCACGGCTCGCAAACCCTGGTCGTCAAGACCGACGTGTCCGTCGAGGCCCAATGCCGCCACCTGGTGGATGCCGCCATCGGGCGCTTCGGGCATATCGATTCCTTGATCAACAACGCGGGCATGTCGGCCCAGGCCCTGCTGGAAGACGTCAAGGCCCAGGACCTGGGCTGGTATGAGCAGTTGATGCGCATCAACCTTTGGGGCAGCGTCTGGTGCACCCACGCGGCCCTGCCTTATCTGAAGCTGCGCCATGGCAACATCGTCGCGGTCTCCAGCCTGGCCGGGCTGATAGGCGTGCCGGGCCGCACGGCCTACAGCGCCACCAAATTCGCCATGGTGGGATTTTTTGAGGCGTTGCGCGCGGAAATGAAAGGCGTCGGGGTCAGCGTGACCACGGCTTACCCGGGGGTGGTCGCCACCCACATCCGCCACCGCGGCTTCAACGCGGCGGGCGTGGCCGCCGGCTCCAGCGGGCTCAAGGAAGACAAGGCCATGAGCGTGGAGGAATGCGCCCGGCTGATCCTGCAGGGCATGGAACGCCGCGACCGCGAGGTGGTCATGACGGCCAAGGGCAAGCTGGGCCGCTGGCTCAAGCTGATTGCGCCCGGCCGGGTCGAGTCCATGGCCCTGGCCGCCCTCAAAGACGAAGTGAAGCCTCTCTAGATGAGCGGCACCCCACACGGCACGGAGCAGCCCTCCGTCTGGGTACAGCGCTGGTCGCACCTGGTCCGCGAAGGCGGCGTGGTGCTGGACGTCGCCTGCGGCTACGGCCGCCATGCGCGATGGTTTCACGGGCGAAACCATCCCTTGGTGCTTGTGGACCGGTCGCAGGAAGCCCTGGACGCCGCGACAAACACCCTCCCCGCATCGGCTTGCGAAGCCGTCGCGGCCGATATCGAAGCCGGTCCCTGGCCTTTCGAGGGCCGCCAGTTCGACGCGGTCGTCGTCACCAATTACCTCTGGCGCCCGCTTTTGCCGACCCTGCTGGCCAGCCTGGCGCCGGGCGGCGTGCTGATTTACGAAACTTTTACGCAAGGCAATGAGACCGTGGGCAAGCCTTCGCGGCCCGATTTTTTGCTGCGCACCGGCGAATTGCTGGAAGTCTGCGCGGGCCTGCGGGTGGTCGCCTTCGAGGAAGGTTTCCACGAAAACCCGCCGCGCTTCATTCAGCGCATTGCCGCCGTGCGTGAAGCCGCCGCAACTGCGGGTTTGCCCGGTCCGCCGCGCTATAGACTGGCCTAGAGCCTAGGTAGAATGCAGGATTGGCTTTTGGGAGCCGGCCCGGCGGTATTGCGGCCAAGCCCTCCCTGGCCGCGAACGTTTACAAGTACAGCATGAAACCCATTACTGGCAGCATCGTTGCATTGGCAACACCCTTGCATGATGACGGCAGCGTAGACTACCCCACCCTGCGCAAACTGGTGGACTGGCACATCGCCGAAGGCACCGATTGCATCGGCGTGGTCGGCACCACCGGCGAGTCCCCGACCGTCAATGTCGAGGAGCACTGCGAAATCATCCGCGTCTCGGTAGAGCAAGCCAAAAAGCGCGTGCCCATCATGGCCGGCTGCGGCGCCAACTCCACCGCCGAGGCGATCGAGCTCGCCAAATTCGCCAAACAGGTGGGCGCCGACTGCCAGCTGCAGGTCGTCCCCTATTACAACAAGCCCACGCAGGAAGGCCAGTACCGGCACTTCAAGGCGATTGCCGAAGCCGTCGGCGACCTGCCCACCGTGCTGTACAACGTGCCCGGCCGCACGGTGGCCGATATGGCGCACGCCACCGTGCTGCGCCTGGCCCAGGTGCCCGGCATTGTCGGCATCAAGGAAGCCACCGGCAACATCGAGCGTGCGCAGTGGCTGATCAAGGAAGTGCCCAAGGGCTTCGCCGTCTATTCGGGTGACGACCCAACCGCCGTGGCCCTCATGCTGTGCGGCGGCCAGGGCAATGTCAGCGTGACGGCCAACGTCGCGCCCCGGCTTATGCACGAGCTGTGCGTGGCCGCCGTGGCAGGCGACACCCGACGCGCCATGGAGCTGCAATTCAAGCTGCTGCCGCTGCACAGAAACCTGTTCATCGAAGCCAACCCGATTCCCGTCAAATGGGCCATGGCCCGGATGGGTCTTTGCGGCGGCGCTCTTCGCCTGCCCATGACGCCGCTGGAAGCTTCGAACGAAGGGGCCGTTGAAAACGCCCTGCGCGCCTGCGGCCTGATTTGATTTGCCTGATCTGATTTTTAAGGGAACCCAAGTGAAGATATCGCCAACACGTCCTGCATTTTCAAAAGCCCGGAGCGCCGCAGCCGTGTCCGCGCTGCTTGCCCTCGGCCTGCTCGCCGGCTGTTCCTCCATCCGCGATGTGATGGACGGTGAACGCATCGATTACAAAAGCAGCGGCGCCAAGGGCCCTTCACTGGACATCCCCCCTGACCTGACCCAGCTCAGCCGTGACACCCGCTATGTGGTGCCCGGCACGGCGGTTTCGGCCAACAGCTACCAGACGGCCCAGCCCACGCAGGCTGTACAGACGGCGACCACCAGCGTCGGCGATGTGCGCATTGAGCGCGCCGGCACCCAGCGCTGGCTGGTCGTTAACCGTCCTGCCGACAAACTTTGGGGCCCCGTGCGCGACTTCTGGCTCGAAAGCGGCTTCCTGCTCGCGCAGGACCAGGAAAACCTGGGCATCATGGAAACCGACTTCGCCGAGAACCGCGCCAAGCTGCCGCAGGACTTCATCCGCAGCGCGCTGGGCAAGGTTTTCGACGGCCTGTATTCCACCGGTGAGCGCGACAAGTTCCGCACGCGCCTGGAGCGCCGCACCGACGGCGGCACCGAAATTTACGTGAGCCACCGCGGCATGATCGAAGTGATCACCGGCGCTAAAACCGGCAGTTCCTCCGGCGACAGCACCGTCTGGCAGCCCCGCCCCGCCGACCCGGAACTCGAAGCTGAATTCCTGCGCCGCCTGATGGTCAAGCTGGGCGTGTCACAAGAGCAGTCCAAAGCCCTGGTCGCCGCGGGCGCCACCAAGCAGACCTCCCGCATCGCCACCGTCAACAACCTGCCCGTCGTGCAGATCGACGAGGGCTTTGAACGCGCCTGGCGCCGTGTCGGCCTGGCGCTGGACCGCACCGGCTTCACGGTGGAAGATCGCGACCGCAGCCAGGGCACCTACTTTGTGCGCTACGTCGAACCCGTGACCAACAAAACCGAACCCGGCTTTTTCAGCAAGCTGTTCAGCGGATCGCCTGCTGCCACGCCGCCCTTGAAATACCGCATCTCCGTCAAGAGCCAGGGCGAGAGCACCACGGTCTCGGTACTCAATGCGCAGGGCGCCGCTGAATCGTCGGCCAATGCCCAGCGCATCGTGCAGGTGATCGCCGACGACCTCAAGTAATCCGGGCTTCTCGCCCGACCTCCGCCACCGCGAATTGCCGCGCCCATGTTGAAGTTCAAAAGCCTGGGCAGCGGCAGTTCGGGCAACGCCACCGTGGTCGAAGCAACGGGTATCGCGCCCTCGCGGGTTCTCGTTGATTGCGGCTTGGGCCTCAAGCACCTGCTTTACCGCCTCGGTGAGGCCGGGCTGGAACCCGAGGATATCCATGCGGTATTCATCACGCATGAACATGGCGACCACATCGGCTGTGCGCGGTCACTGGCCCTGCGCTACCGCATCCCGGTCTGGATGAGCCACGGGACGCACGCGGCCATCGGCGCGCCGGATTTTGACGGCCTGCTGCACACGGCGCGCGACGGCAAGGCCATCGTACTTGGCGGCCTGCAGCTCACCCCCTTCACCGTGCCGCACGACGCCAGGGAGCCCCTGCAGCTCACATGCACCGACGGCTCGGCCAAGCTCGGCATCCTGACCGACCTGGGCCATGCCACAACCCACGTCATGTCGCATCTGATGGCGTGCGACGCCCTGATGCTGGAGTGCAACCACGACACCGACATGCTGGCGCAATCTTCCTACCCACCCTTTTTAAAGCGGCGTGTGGGCGGCCAGTACGGCCACCTCTCCAATGCCGCGGCGGGGGAAATTGCCCGCAATGTTGTTCATGGGCGTTTCAGGCACTTGGTGGCCGCCCATTTGAGCGCACAGAACAACCGGCCCGCACTGGTGCAGGCGCTGATGGCCGAAACCCTGGGTTGCGGCGCGGATGACATCGTCGTAGCCAAACCCGATATCGGCACGCCCTGGCTTTCGGTCTGAGGCCGGATTCGGCTGATGCTGGCGTGATCCCAATGAGGGAAAGTGAGCGGCCATAAAAAAAGCCGCCTTGCGGCGGCTTTTTTCCGGCTTGCGAAGAATTACTTCTTGGCAGCGCTGGCAGCAGCGGAGGTGGCAGCGGCAGCAGCAGCGTCGGCGGAAGGAGCTGCGGATGCGGCAGGTGCGGATGCATCGGCAGCAGGTGCGGATGCAGCAGCGGCTGGTGCGGAAGCGTCAGCAGCAGGTGCGGGTGCAGGAGCTGAAGCGGCTGGTGCAGGCGCTGGGGCTTCTTCTTTCTTGCCGCAAGCAGCCAGGGCAACAGCGGCAACGATGGCTGCCAAAACGAGAGACTTGTTCATTTTTACGATCCTTGATGATATTTAAGAAACAATTTCCGGAAATTGTCAAAAGAAACCCAAACCGGGATTCAAGTTGTTTTGACCGGGGAAAGGACTCGAGCTCTTTCTACCCAGCTTTAAATTATATGCTGGATATTGCAAGTCCGGAAACCCTTAGCCGGCAAAGCAAGACCGTATAACGGCCCCGTATGAGGGCTTGCGCAATCCTTGCGCTTAAAGGCCCAGGGTGGTAGCCGGGAAGGCCGGTGAACTTTTCAATAACCTTTCATTGAGCCGCTCCCTGAGCGCGACCCGGCGTGCCGCCTCGGAGCCGGCCACGCCCGTGCAGCGCTGCAGGTCCAGACGCTCAAACACCCAACCAGGCCCCAGCAATGCGCTGGGCATGTCGTCGACAGGAGTGGACGCGTTGGCGCGGCATTCGATGATGTGCGCCCAGGTTCGCCGCCAGGTGACGAAGCGCGCATGCCGGCGCAGCACTTCATCGTAAGTCCTGGCCAGCATGGTGAAGGTCCGGCCGGTTTTGGACCAGTCGTTCAAGGCCTGCACCACCGCGCGCTCCCCCAGGGGCCAATCTTCAAAATTGGGGTCGCACACAATGATTTCTCGCCAGCCCTGCTCCGCCGCCACAGCGAGAGCCTGGCGGATCATCTCCGTGAAGTCTGCACGGCCAGTGAAACGGCCTTCGGGCAAGGCTTGCGGCGGGACGGCGGATATATCGGTTTCCATGGAGGGCTCCTTGGCAGGAATGAGGGAGCGGCGACAGATCGCAAACAGGCACCGGGTGTAATCAGGAACCCGCGGACGGCTCCCGCCGCAACCAGCCGGCATCATGCCAGTCGCCCAACAATGCTATCGCGGAGGCGCTGGCTTTTCGCAGATCATCTGGACCCAGGCTACGGCCATCGGCCAGCCGACGCATTAGCGTCGCATCGGCGCCTTTGGCGCGGTAGCTCTCCCCATTGATGAACACATGGTCGTCGTCATACATCATCCGGGTGCGCGCATCCAGCCTGAGCCCTGTATGGCCGGCCCGCATTTCATCATCATCCCACTCATCCACGGCTTCATCAAACCAGACAGAAGGCTTGGGTTCGGTCATGTACTCGCCCAGCACGCAGGCCAGCGCGAGCGGGTCTTTCAGCGCATCCTGCACGGCCTGTCCAGCGTACGCGGCCAGGTCCGCCGGCAGCGCCGCCGGCGTGGCCGTGGCATCCTGGCCGGGATCGCGGTAAATATCGGGCGCCTTGGTTGAACGGCGTCCCGTCGAGGCATTTGCCTCCTTTTCATCCTCGCTCAATTCCGCCAGGCGCTGCAACAGCTCCGCGGCGAGTTCGCTGCGCCCAGGCGACCTGAAGCCGATCGAGTAAGTCATACAGTCGCCCTCGCCTTCGGCAACGCCGTCGTGCGCATAGCGCGGGGGCAGATAAAGCATGTCTCCGGCTTCCAGCACAAACTCCTGTTCAGGCTCGAAGTTCTGCAGGATTTTGAGCGGCACGCCCTCCTGCAGGGTCAGGTCTTTTTGCCGGCCGATTTTCCAGCGCCGCCGTCCGCTGGCTTGCAGCAGGAACACGTCATAGCTGTCAAAGTGCGGGCCCACGCCGCCGCCCTCGGTGGCAAAAGAGATCATCAGGTCATCAAGCCGCGCATCAGGAACAAAACGGAATTTCTGCAGCAACGCGTGAGCGCCGGCGTGATGCAGGTCAACACCCTGCACCAGCAAGGTCCAGGCCTTCTGGCTCAATGGAGGCAGGCCGCGTGGCGCGAAAGGGCCCTGCTTCATGCGCCAGCCCTTGGCTTGTTGAACAATGAGGCGCGACTCCACCTGTTCGTTCGCGGCCAGCTTGAACAAAGCCGCGCGGCTCAGCAAAGGCTGGAACCCGGGCACCGCCTGGCGCACGAGCAACGGCTTTTTTTGCCAGTGCCGGCGCATGAATTGCATGGGGCTGAGGCCGGCGAGGAGCGCTAGAGATTGGTTTACATCCATGGGACAATTGTCGGATGAAAATCACCCCGCAATGCGTCGTAGCCCTGACATGGACGCTGAAAGACACTCTGGGCGATCTGCTGGACGAGCTGGATGAACCCATTGAGTTCCTGCTCGGAGGAAACGACCTGCTGGCCAAAATTGAAGAGGCCCTGCAAGGCCACTCGATCGGGGACAAGCTTGAGTTGCACCTTGAGCCCGAAGACGCCTTCGGTGACTATGACGAGAACCTGGTATTTCTGGAGCCCCGTAAAGCCTTCCCCGCCGAACTGGAGGAAGGCATGACCTTCGACGGCGCTGCCCTTCCCAAAGGGACCAGTGGAACAGCGCCCTCCGACCACATTTATACGGTCACCGAGATCTATCCCGACCACGTGGTGCTGGACGGCAACCATCCGCTGGCGGGTATCGCCATCCGGCTGGCGGTCAAGGTGGAGGCAGTGCGAGAAGCCACGGAAGAAGAAATAGGCCAGGGCTCCCTGGGCACGGGCTTCTTCAAGCTTGAGCCGCTGAGCCCCGGCAGCGGCACCCTGCACTAGCTCACAGGGCAAGGCAAAGGCAGCTGCCGCACGGCGCCGCCCTTGCCCACATGCAGCTTACATCCGGTACAGCAGACCGTTCTCGATCCTCACGCGGTCACCAATGCGCAGGTCGCCGGTGGACGGAACGTCGTAGGCACGGCCAGTGCCGTTGTCAAGCTGGACGGACACGCGGTAGGTTTCGCGAACCGCGCCGGCATTGCGGTTCTTTTCGATGGCGTTACCCGCCACCGCGCCGCCCACGGCGCCCGCAACCGTCGCTATGTCCTTGCCGGTCCCGCCACCGATCTGGTGGCCTACCACCGCACCGGCCACACCGCCAAGGATGGCGCCTACACCCGAGCCGCGGGCCTGCTCCTGGGTGCGAAACACTTCGACGTTGCTGACGCGTCCGTATTCGACATAGCGGTTCTGCTGGTTGGTGGGATAGGTGCCCGCCGGGTAGGTTCCAGCAGGGTAAGTCTGGTTAGGGTAGCTGGCGGTGTTGGGATAGGCCGGCGGGTAATTCGCGTCAGAGGTCGGCGGCGGGTTCATGGGTGCGCAGGCTGCCAGGGCGGCCAGCGCCAGGACCACGGACGCGGATGAAATAAAGCGGGATGTGTTTCGCATGAGTCTCTCCTTTTGGTAAGTTCATGAGATCCCGGCATCAGGGCGCATGGACTCTCATGGCTTATTAAGGATGCGACCTGCTCTTTCCCAGGTGGGGATTGGGCCTGTGGTGGCGTGGGAGCCTTGTTGCAGGGGTTGTAGGAAAACCCCCACCCCCGGCGCGCGGCGGCCCGGGCGCCGGGCTCAGGCCTTGCCGGTGGAACCGTACCCGCCCTCCCCGCGCTCACTGGCGGGGAATTCGGAGACCACATTGAACTGCGCCTGCACCACAGGCACGATCATCAGTTGCGCGATCCGCTCCATGGGTTCGATGGTGAAAGGCACATCGCTGCGGTTCCATGCGCTGACCATCAACTGCCCCTGGTAGTCGCTGTCGATCAGACCCACGAGGTTGCCCAGCACGATGCCGTGCTTGTGGCCCAGCCCGGAGCGCGGCAGGATCAGCGCGGCATAGCCTGGGTTGTGCAGGTAAATGGCGATGCCGGTGGGCACCAGTTGCCAGGCATTGGCGGCCAGCGTGAGCGGCGCATCCAGGCAGGCGCGCAGGTCCAGCCCGGCGCTGCCGGGTGTGGCGTAGGTGGGAAGGTTGTTTTGAAGGCGGGGGTCGAGGATCTTGACGTCGATGTGCATGAACTATTTCTTCTTGGGTAATTGATTTTTCCGGGCCTTTTCGGCTTCTTCGGCGGCTTGCCGCGCCAGCTCGCGCAGGCGCTGGACCAGCGCCCCGGATGAGCGGCGGTTGGCCTGAAACACCGCCCACGCGCCGTACACCAGCAGCGCCGGCAGGAACAGAAAGCCGGTGCCGGGCACGACCTCGGACAGGACCTGGGTGGCGATCCACAGGATAACCACCCATTTGACGTGGGTGGCAAAGGTGGCGACGGTGGCAGCGACTGGCGCGGGTTTAGCGGGCGGCGTAGCGATGCTCCCCGGAGACGATGGGCGCGGCACGGTCTTTTCTCCGGGCTTGAGCCGGTCTTCACGGGCTTCGGCCGAGGCCTGCGCATTCGCATGGGTCAGGCGCTCCACGTACGCCACAAAGTCGCCGTCCGGCGGCGTGTTCGAAGGAAGGTTCACGGTGCGGCCGCTTTCCCTTTGGGGGCATCCGCGATCCTGGCCGCGATCTCCCCGACCAGCCGCCGCGCCAGCGAGAGTTTGGAGGCGCGCGGCAGCGCGGTGCTGCCCTTCGCATCCACCAGCAGCAGCGCGTTATGGTCTTGGCCGAAGGTATCGGGGCCGATGTTGCCGACCAGCAGCGGTACCTTTTTGCGCAGGCGCTTGGCTTCGGCGTTTTCCGCGAGGTCCTGGCTTTCCGCCGCGAACCCCACACAGAAAAGCCGGCCAGCCTGGGCCGCAGCCGACTGGGCCACGGTCGCAAGGATGTCGGGGTTCTCGGTGAAGGCCAGTTGCGGCGCCTGGCCGGAGCCGTCTTTCTTGATCTTCTGCGTTGAAGGCGCGGCGGGTCGCCAGTCGGCAACCGCCGCGGTGGCAACAAACACACTGGCGGCATCGGCACGCATCGCCACGGCTTCCAGCATCTGCTGCGCGGACCTCACGTCGACACGGGTAACGCCGCGCGGCGTCGGCTGGCTTACCGGGCCGGCGACAAGCGTCACCTCGGCGCCCGCCTCGCGCGCCGCGCGCGCGATGGCAAAGCCCATCTTGCCGCTGGACAAATTCGTGATGCCGCGCACAGGATCAATGGCTTCATAAGTCGGGCCGGCGGTGACCAGCACGCGCTGGCCGGCCAGCACCTTGGGTGCAAAGAAAGCGATCAGGTCCTCAAGAATCTGCTCGGGCTCCAGCATGCGCCCGTCGCCGGTCTCCCCGCAGGCCTGAAAGCCGCTGCCCACGCCCAGCACCGTGGCGCCATCAGCATCCAGCTGCACAAAATTGCGCTGCGTGGCTGGGTGCGCGTACATCTCGCGGTTCATGGCCGGCGCCACCAGCAGCGGCACCTTGTCGATGGGGCGGGCCAGGCACATCAGGCTCAGCAGGTCGTCGGCGCGGCCATGTAGCAGCTTGGCCATGAAATCGGCGCTCATGGGCGCGACCAGAATGGCGTCGGACTCCCGCGACAGGTTGATATGCGCCATGTTGTTGTCTTCACGGCTGTCCCATTGGCTGGTGTAGACCGGCCGCCCGCTCAAAGCCTGCAGCGTGACGGGCGTGATGAACTGCTCGGCCGCCTCGGTCATGACCACCTGCACCGTAGCGCCGGCCTTGATCAGGGCCCGGCACAGCTCGGCAGCCTTGTAGCAGGCGATACCGCCCGACAGGCCCAGCACGATGTGTTTGCCTGCCAGATCCAGGGTTTCGCCGCCGTCCGGGCCGCTTCCCGCGGGGGTCACTTGATTCGTCATGCCCGCAATGTATCAGCTAAGCCCCCTGAATTCATCGGCCCCCGCGAGCAACCCGTATAATCTCCGTTTACCACCTCGACGAACTTGCAGTTCGTACCTGACATGACCAAATTTGTCTTCGTCACCGGCGGTGTGGTGTCTTCCCTGGGCAAGGGAATCGCCTCAGCCTCCTTAGCTGCGATCCTGGAATCGCGAGGCCTCAAAGTCACTTTAATCAAGCTTGATCCCTATCTCAATGTGGATCCGGGCACGATGTCGCCCTTCCAGCATGGCGAGGTTTTCGTGACCGACGACGGCGCGGAAACCGACCTGGACCTTGGCCACTACGAGCGTTTCATCGAAACGCGCATGCGCAAGGCCAACAACTTCACCACCGGCCAGATCTACAAAAGCGTCCTCGAAAAAGAACGCCGCGGCGACTACCTCGGCAAGACCGTGCAGGTCATCCCGCACGTCACCAATGAAATCCAGGAGTTCGTCAAGCGCGGCGCCGGCTATGAAACCGCCGACGCAGTCGACGTCGCCATTGTCGAAATCGGCGGCACCGTGGGCGATATTGAATCCCTGCCCTTCCTGGAAGCCGTGCGCCAGATGAGCCTGCGCCTGGGCGCCAACAACACCGCTTTTGTGCACCTGAGCTACCTGCCCTGGATTGCCGCCGCCGGCGAACTCAAGACCAAGCCGACCCAGCACACCGCCAAGCAATTGCGCGAGATCGGTATCCAGGCCGACGTGCTGCTGTGCCGCGCGGACCGCCCCATCCCCAGCGAAGAGCGCGAAAAGATTTCGCTGTTCTCCAACGTCCCCGAGTGGGGCGTGATCTCCATGTGGGACGTGGACACGATTTACAAGGTGCCGCGCATGCTGCACGAGCAGGGCCTGGACGGCCTGATCTGCGACAAGCTGCGCCTCAATACCCCGCCGGCCAACCTCCGGCGCTGGGACGACCTGGTCTACGAGACCGAGCACCCTCAAACCGAAGTCCACATCGCCATGGTCGGCAAATATGTCGATCTGTCCGACAGCTACAAGTCGCTCAACGAAGCCCTGCGCCACGCCGGCATGAAGAACCATGCCAAGGTGGTCATCGAGTACGTCGACTCCGAAACCATCACACCCGACAACGTCTCGCGCCTGGCGCGCTTTGACGGCGTGCTGGTGCCCGGCGGCTTCGGCGTGCGCGGTGTCGAAGGCAAGATTTGCGCGGCCCGCTTCGCGCGCGAGAACAAGATGCCCTACCTCGGCATCTGCCTGGGCATGCAGGTCGCCACGATTGAGTTCGCGCGCCACGTCGCCGGCCTCAAGGACGCCAACAGCACCGAGTTCGACCCCGCCACGCCGCATCCGGTCATTGCGCTCATCACCGAATGGAAAGACGCCGACGGCACCATCAAGACGCGTGATGCCAAGTCCGACATGGGCGGCACCATGCGCCTGGGCGCGCAAAGCTCGGACGTCGCCCCGGGCACGCTGGCCCACAAGATCTACGGCGACGTGGTCACCGAACGCCACCGCCACCGCTATGAAGCCAACGTGAACTACCTCGACGCCCTGCGTGCCTCGGGCCTGGTTATCTCGGCGCTGACGCAGCGCGAGCAGCTCACCGAAATCGTCGAGTTGCCGCAGGACGTCCACCCCTGGTTTGTCGGTGTGCAATTCCACCCCGAGTTCAAATCCACGCCTTGGGCCGGCCATCCTCTGTTCAACGCCTATATCGCGGCCGTGCTCCAGCTGCGCGCCAGCGCGGGACAAGGCGGCAAGCCTGCCGCCAAGCCTCTGAAGGCGGTGGCCTGACATGAAACTCTGTGGATTCGACATCGGCCTTGACCAACCCTTTTTCCTGATTGCCGGCCCCTGCGTGGTGGAGTCCGAGCAGCTGCAGATGGACACTGCCGGCACGCTCAAGGAAATCACGGCTTCGCTGGGCATTCCCTTCGTCTTCAAAAGCAGTTTCGACAAGGCCAATCGCACCAGCGAGACGGCCTTTCGCGGACTGGGCACAGAAAAAGGCCTGGAGATTCTGGCCAAGGTCAAAAAGGAAATTGGCGTGCCGGTGCTGACCGACATCCATTCCGAAGACCAGATCGCCCAGGTCGCCAAGGTCGTCGATGTGCTGCAAACACCGGCCCTGCTGTGCCGCCAGACCGACTTCATCCACGCCGTCGCGCTGTCAGGCCTGCCGGTCAATATCAAAAAGGGCCAGTTCATGGCCCCGGGCGACATGAAGAACGTCATCATCAAGGCGCGTGCGGCCGTCAAGGCGGCCGGCCTGCCGGAAGACAACTTCATGGCCTGCGAGCGCGGCGCCAGCTTCGGCTACAACAACCTGGTCAGCGACATGCGCAGCCTGGCCATCATGCGCGAGACCAACGCGCCCGTTGTGTTCGACGCCACCCACTCGGTGCAACTGCCCGGCGGCCAAGGCGCCAGCAGCGGCGGCGTGCGCGAGATGGTGCCGGTGCTGGCGCGTGCCGCAGTGGCCGTCGGCGTCGCCGGCCTGTTCATGGAAACCCATCCGGACCCGGCCAAGGCTTTGTGCGACGGCCCCAATGCCGTACCGCTCAAGCACATGAAGGCGCTGCTGGAAACGCTCGTGGCACTGGACCGCGTCACCAAGAAAAACGGCTACCTCGAGAATAATTTTTCCGCCTGACCATGGACCTGGCCCCCGGACATACCTCCGGGCGGGCCGGCAAAACACAGCCCCATACCGGCCGGGCATGCGAATACCTTTAAGAACATCGGAGCCCACATGCCCAGCGCCTACATCATCGCCAACGTCACGGTTACGAACCCCGAACAATACGAACAGTACAAAAAACTGTCTAGCATTGCCATGCAGGCGCACGGCGCTGAAGTGTGTGTGCGTGGCGGCAAGATCGAGGTGCTGGAAGGCGATTGGGCGCCCAGCCGCATCGTGGTGCTCAAGTTCCCGAGTGTGGAGCAGGCCCGTGCCTTCAATGAATCCGCCGAGTATGAAGCGGCCCGCCAATCGCGCCAGGGCATTGCCGTCATGCGCATGGTGCTGGTCGAAGGCGTGTAACAGGTTTGGTTTTTATTTTTTAACTTATCTTCTGATTTGAAAGAGCCTACATGAGCGCAATTGTTGATATCGTCGGCCGCGAAATTCTCGACAGCCGTGGCAACCCTACCGTTGAATGCGACGTGCTGCTGGAGTCCGGCGTCATGGGCCGCGCGGCCGTTCCCTCGGGTGCCTCCACCGGCTCGCGCGAAGCGATTGAGCTGCGCGACGGCGACAAGTCGCGCTACCTCGGCAAGGGCGTGCTCAAGGCGGTCGAGCACATCAACACCGAAATCTCCGAGGCCGTGCTGGGCCTGGACGCCAGCGAGCAGGCCTTCCTCGACCGCACGCTGATCGACCTCGACGGTACGGACAACAAATCCCGCCTGGGCGCCAACGCCACGCTGGCCGTCAGCATGGCCGTGGCCCGTGCCGCCGCCGAAGAAGCCGGCCTGCCCCTGTACCGCTACTTCGGCGGCAGCGGCGCCATGCAGATGCCCGTGCCCATGATGAACGTGGTCAACGGCGGCGCGCACGCCAACAACAACCTGGACCTGCAGGAACTGATGATCATCCCCGTGGGCGCACCAAGCTTTCGCGAAGCCGTGCGTTACGGTGCCGAAGTCTTCCACGCGCTCAAGAAAATCCTGCACGACAAGGGCATGAGCGTGGCCGTCGGCGACGAAGGCGGCTTTGCCCCCAACGTGCCCAGCCACGAAGCGGCCATCCAGATGATCCTGGAAGCCATTTCCGCCGCAGGCTATGTGGCCGGCGAGCAGATCGCCCTGGGCCTGGATTGCGCGGCTTCCGAGTTCTACAAGGACGGCAAGTACGTGCTGTCCGGCGAAGGTCTGAGCCTCTCCGCCGAAGAATGGACCAACATTCTGGCGACCTGGGTCGACAAATACCCCATCATCAGCATCGAGGACGGCATGGCCGAAGGTGACTGGGACGGCTGGAAAATTCTGACCGAAAAGCTGGGCAAAAAAGTTCAGTTGGTCGGCGACGACCTGTTCGTCACCAACACCAAGATCCTCAAGGAAGGCATTGACAAGCACATCGCCAATTCCATCCTGATCAAGATCAACCAGATCGGCACCCTGACCGAGACCTTCGCCGCCATCGAGATGGCCAAGCGTGCCGGCTACACCGCCGTGATTTCGCACCGCTCCGGCGAAACCGAAGACTCCACCATTGCCGACATCGCCGTGGGCACCAATGCCGGCCAGATCAAGACCGGCTCGCTCTCGCGCTCGGACCGCATGGCCAAGTACAACCAGTTGCTGCGTATCGAGGAAGACCTCGGCGACGTCGCCTCTTACCCCGGCCGTGCGGCCTTCTACAACCTCCGTTAAGCGCTGAGCCGTACGTGGGAAACCGCCTCGTCCCTGCCGTCCTGATTGCGCTGCTGGTCATCTTCCACGCGCAACTCTGGGTCGGCCGGGGCAGCATTCCCAGCGTGCGCGAGATGCAGCACCGGTTGACCGAGCAGCAGGCCAGGAACGTCCAGGCCCAGGCCGCCAACGACCAGCTCACGGCCGAGGTCAGGGACCTGAAGGAAGGGCTGGAAATGGTCGAGGAAAAAGCCCGTAGCGAGCTCGGCATGGTCAAGCCCAATGAGATCTTCGTTCAGGTCACCAAATAAGGTTGGCACGCCCGCCGGCCTTCTCGACTGATCGGCTTTCACCGTGCTGAAAATCGCCGTTACCGGCGCACCATCAACCGGCAAACACCCACTCGCCTTCGCACTGGACAGCACCCTCAAAGGCGCGGGCCGCGATGCGCTGGTGGCCGTGACGGACCCGTCCACTTCATCAGGCAGCTCCGGCTACGGCCTGACGCTGCTGTGCGGCCTGGAAGCGGCGGACCCCGTCCGGCAGTCTGCCGACCAGGCCATCCGCACGGCCTTGGCCCGAGCCGGCATTCCCTATTGCGTTTTGTATGGAAACAGCCGCGAGCGCCTGGCCCAGGCGCTGGGTGCCGTTGAGCGCCTGCAACCCGGGGCGCCATTGCAGGAACATCCGCCCGAGCGCAGAAGCAAAGCCTGGGTGTGGGTGTGCGACAAATGCAGCGACCCCGTCTGTGAACACCGCCTGCTCAGCGACCTGCTGGCGCAGCGCGCCGCCCCCGCCGCGCCCTGAGCGTTACTGGACCGTCGACGTGGGCGGCTGCTGGTTGGTCTGGCTGGTAAAGAGTTGCGCCGCGTCCACCGGGTCGAATTCGTACTGCGCACCGCAAAACTCGCAGTCGACCGACACCTTGCCGCGTTCCGAAATAATGCTCTCGATCTCGTCCGTGCCCAGGCTGCGCAGCATGCTGCCCACGCGCTCGCGCGAGCAACTGCAGGCAAAGCTGGGCGTCGCCGGCTCAAAACGCGTGACCTGCTCTTCCCAGAACAGGCGGCGCAAAATGGTGTCGGCATCCAGGCCCAGCAGCTCTTCGCGCTTGAGCGTGCCGGCCAGCATCGCGATGCGCTTGTAGTCCTCATTGACGCCTATCTGGTCTTCATTGGCGTCGCGGTCTATCTGGCCTTCGAGGTTGCCCTGGCCCTTGACCGGCAGGCGCTGGATCAGCAGGCCCGCCGCAACCTGGCCGTCGGCCGCCAGGATCAGCTTGGTGTCCAACTGCTCGCTCTGCAACATGTAATGCTCGAGCACTTCGGCGAGGTTTTCGATCTTCTCGCGCTGGTCGCCGTAGAGAGGCACCACGCCCTGGTAGGCCTGCTGGCCCGGCAGCTTGTCCTTCGGGTCCAGGGTGATCGCGCAGCGCCCCTGGTTGTTCACATTGACCAACTGGCTCAGCGAGCTGCCCGCATCGACCGTGCCGGTCACCGTGGCGGTGGCACGCAGGCTGAGGTCTGGCTGCACCTCGGCCACGGCCAGCTTGACCGGTCCGTCGCCGAAAATTTGCAGGATCAGCGAGCCGTTGAACTTGATGTTGCTCTGCATCAGGGCGCCGGCCGCCGTCATTTCCCCCAGCAGGTTGGTGACCTCGACCGGATAGCCGCCGGCCGCTTCCCTGCGCTTGAGGATTTCCTGCCAGGAGCCGGTCAGGCGCACGAGCATGCCGCGTACGGGCAAACCGTCAAAAATGAATTTATGGAGTTCAGACACTGATTAAGCCCCCACGCTTTTCGCTTCGCGTAATGCGCTGCCCCCCGAGGGGGCGCTGCGCCTGTGGCCCGGCGAAGCCGGTTCCACGGCCCCTGCTGGAATGGGAGCGCTGGTATTAGCGCTCTGCGTGTATTGGGTGGTTCTGGTCATTCTGGGGTATTCAGGTAATCTTCTTGAGCCCGGTCTTGTAACGCCGGGCATTGTCTACATAGTGCTTCGCGCTCATTTTTAAACCCTCGATCTGCTCCGGGGACAGTTGCCTGACAGCTTTGGCCGGGCTTCCGAGGATCATGGAGCCGTCGGGGAATTCCTTGCCTTCCGTGACCAGGGAGCCGGCGCCGACCAGGCAGTTCTTGCCGATCCTGGCGCCGTTGAGCACCACCGCCTGGATGCCGATCAGCGAGCCGTCGCCTATGGTGCAGCCGTGCAGCATGACCTGGTGGCCGACCGTGACGTCCTCGCCTATCGTGAGCGGCAGACCCATATCGGCGTGCAGCACGCTGTTGTCCTGGATGTTGGAGCCCCGGCCCACGGAAATGGTCTCGGTGTCGCCCCGTATCACCACCCCAAACCAGACGCTGCTGTCCTCGGCCAGGTGCACGTTGCCCATGACCTGGGCGTTGTCGGCCACCCAGGCGGATTCATGAACGTCAGGGGCCAGGTTGTCCAGTTGGTAGAGGGCCATGGGATTTCGCTTTGTGAGGGGAAGCAGGGTCAAAAATGAAGGCGGCGCCCAAAGGCGGCCCGGTGCTTCGATTGTAGGAGCCCCAGGCATATCACCGACAATTCCCCCATGGCAAGCGCAGCTCCCCCCGCAGAACTCCGTCAGCAAGCCCTGGGGGCGCTGCTGGAAACCGATCCCGTGCAAAAAGTGCTGATGACGCAGCAGGCCATGGCGCAGGCGGGCACGCTCGCAATCGAGGCCGGGCGGGAACTCCAGGCCCCGGCCGGCCTGCCCGGCTGCCCCGAACGGCCCGAGCTGCGCTCCCACCTGGACGTGCCCAAGCGCTCGCCCTTCACACGCGAAGGCCTGGCCGCCCTGCTCCATGCCGTGACGCATATCGAATTCAACGCGATCAACCTGGCCCTGGACGCCGTCTGGCGCTTTCCCGGCATGCCGCGCGCCTACTACCTGGACTGGCTCAAG
Organism: Polaromonas sp. P3_B1; assembly: GCF_056402935.1. Taxonomy (NCBI): domain Bacteria; kingdom Pseudomonadati; phylum Pseudomonadota; class Betaproteobacteria; order Burkholderiales; family Comamonadaceae; genus Polaromonas; species Polaromonas sp. P3_B1. The sequence goes on along the minus strand of NZ_JBFUGK010000008.1, from coordinate 83,862 downwards.
GTCGCCGCCGAGGAGGCCCACCATTTCAGCCTGTTGCGCGCCCAACTGCAGGCCATGGGCTACGACTACGGCGATTTTCCGGCCCACACCGGCCTCTGGGACATGACCCGCAAGACCGAGGGCGACCTGCTGGCACGCATGGCCCTGGTGCCGCGCACCCTGGAAGCCCGGGGCCTGGACGCCACCCCGCCCATGCAGGCCAAGCTTCGCAAGGTCGGCACGCCAGATGCGCTGCGGGCCGTGGACATCCTGGACGTGATCCTGCGCGACGAAATCGGCCATGTCGCCATCGGCAACCACTGGTACCGCCAGCTGTGCGCCCAGCGCGGGCTGGAGCCGGTCGCGACCTATGCCCTGCTGGCCCGGCAGTACGAGGCGCCCCGGCTCAAGGGCCCGCTGAACCTGGATGCCCGCCGCCGGGCGGGGTTTGACGAGGCGGAACTGGCGCTCCTGGGCTAGGGACAGCGTCCAAAACGCGGCAAATTCCTACACGCGCGGCTGCGGCAAGGATTTTCGAACGGCGCTAGACTGGAAATCTCTTGAAAAGGAGTTTGCGCATGATCCGGCACCTGGTTCCAGACAGTCCATCGCAAATGCCGCGCCTGCCCGCGGACATCGCTCTGCAGCTGCCTCAGGGCCAGCGCCTGGGCTCGGCCAACGCGCCTGTGAAGCTCGCGTTTTCCCATTGGTCCAGCATTGCCCGCCTCAAGGCCGGCCAGATAGGCGCCCTGGCCGAAGACTATGTCGAAGGCAAGCTCCAGCTCGAGGGCGCCATGCGCGACGTGATGCGCGCAGTCACCAAGCTGTTGCCCGGCAACCCGGTGGAAAGCGACACGGGCTGGTGGTCCAGCCTGTTGCACCGTGCCAAGTCCCTGGCGGCCCACACCCATGCCCGCGACGCGGCGCAGATCCAGTTCCATTACGACGTTTCCGACGCCTTCTACGCGCTCTGGCTGGACCCACGGCGCGTGTACTCCTGCGCCTATTACCGCGATGCCGCCATGAGTCTGGCCCAGGCGCAGGAAGCCAAACTCGACCACATCTGCCGCAAGCTCATGCTCAAGCCCGGCGAGCGCTTCCTGGACATAGGCGCCGGCTGGGGTGGTTTGCTGATGTGGGCTGCCGAGCACTACGGCGTCGACGCCACCGGCATCACCCTGTCGAAAAACCAGCATGCGCATGTGCAGCGGCTGATCGAGGAAAAAGGCCTGGGCAATCGGGTTCGCATGGAACTGCGCGACTACCGCGACCTGCCGGAGGACCAGCCCTTTGACAAGATCTCCTCGGTCGGCATGTTCGAGCACGTGGGCCAAGCGAACATGACCGCCTACTTCCAGAAAATCATGCGCCTGCTGGCCCCCGGCGGCCTGGTCATGAACCACGGCATCACGGCCGGCGGCCTGGAAAACCGCCAGCTCGGCGCCGGCATGGGCGACTTCATCGAGAAATACATCTTCCCCGGCGGGGAGTTGATGCACGTCAGTGCCGTGCTGGAGCACATGTCGCGCGCCGGCCTGGAAATGGTGGACACCGAAAATCTGCGCCCACACTACGCGCGCACGCTCTGGAACTGGTCGGACAAGCTGGAAGCCAGGCTGGACGAGGCGCGCCAGATACTGTCCCAGGACGGCGGCCCCGAGCGCGCGGAAAAGACCTTGCGCGCCTACCGCCTCTACCTGGCCGGCAGCGCCATGAGCTTCGAGCAGGGCTGGATCGCGCTGCACCAGATGCTGGCCGCCAAGCCGTCAGGCGAAGTGCACAACACCCCCCTGACCGGCGCGCAGTCCAGCTATCCGTTCACCAGGGGATATATGTACACCCCTGTCCAGGCGGATTAGCCCACCCCTGTCCAGGCTCACTGCGTGTAGCCTGTTCCCCCTCAAGGGGGCGGCGCCTGGGGCCGGCGAAGCCGGTCCCGTGGCCCCTGCTGTTGAATACCTGCCCGCTGGTTACATCACTGAACTCTTAGCCCAGCCGGAGCCGCGGGACTGGCTTTGCCAGACCGCAGGCGCAGCGGCCCCCTCGGGGGGCAGGAAGCTACACGAAGTGAGCGACCGTGGGGGCCACATCAGCCCCTAGGGTGATGCTGCGCATGCAAGGCTTTCAGACGCTCGCGCGCTACGTGGGTGTAAATCGTGGTGGTGGAAATATCGGCGTGGCCCAGCAGCATCTGCACCGCGCGCAGGTCGGCGCCGTGGTTGAGAAGGTGCGTGGCGAAGGCGTGGCGCAGCGTGTGCGGCGACAGTGGCGAATGGATGCCGGCCAATTGCGCGTACTTCTTGACCAACATCCAGAACATCACGCGGCTCATGCCCTTGCCGTGGCCGGTGACGAACAGGTCGTCCGTTTGCTGCCCTCCCAGAATGGCAGGCCGCGCCTCGGCCATGTAGTTCACGATCCATTCCCGCGCCACCTGGCCGAAGGGCACCAGGCGTTCCTTGCTGCCTTTGCCCATGATGCGCAGCACGCCGTCGTTGAGGCTCAGGTGAAAGGTCTTCAGGCCCACCAGTTCGCTCACGCGCAAGCCGCTGGCATACAGCAGCTCCAGCATGGCGCGGTCGCGCAGCCCCAGTGGCGTGCCTTCATCGGGTGCGGCCAGCAGCGACTCCACCTGGGCTTCGCTCAAAGTTTTGGGAACCCGCAGCGCCTGCTTCGCCGACTGCAGCTTGAGCGTCGGGTCGGCGTCTATCAGGCGCTCGCGCAGCGCCCAGCGGAAGTAGCGCTTGAACACCGTGAGGCGCCGGTTGGCGGATGTCGCTTTGGTCGCGGCATGGCGGGCAGAAAAATAACTGTTGAGGTCAGTCTCGGCCGTGGCGTCCAGCGCGCGTGCCCCCTGCTTGGCCGCGCCCAGCCAGGCCGCGAACAGCGACAGGTCCCGGCGGTAGGCTTCCAAGGTGTTTTTCGAGAGGCCGTCCTCCAGCCACAGCGCGTCGATGAACGCGTCTATGCTGGACTGGCTTTGTGCTTGCATGGGGGCAACCATAACAAAAAAGCCGCCGCGCATTCCTGCGCCGCGGCTTTGCGGGAGGTTTAACCCCGTGGCTTAATCAAGCTTGAGCTTGGCCCCGTCCACCACTTTTTTGTAGACCTCGTACTCGGCCTTGATCTGGGCCGTGAACTGCTCGGGCGTGTTGGCAATGATCAGCGAACCCGTGTCCTCGATGCGCTTGCGCACCGCCGGGTCTTCCAGCGACTTCTTCACGCCGGCACTGACCTTGTCGACCACTTCCTTGGACAGTCCCTTGGGGCCCAGGATGCCGTAATAGGCCATGCGGTTCACCGGCTCCAGGCCGACTTCCTTGAAAGTCGGCACGTCAGGCAATACGGCCAGGCGCTGCGGCGCGGCCACCACGATGGGGATCAAACGCTTTTGCTGGATAAAGGGCAGCGCGGAAGGAATGTTGTCAAAAATCATGGGGACCTGGCCGGCCACCGTGTCGTTGAGGGCCGGGCCCGCGCCGCGGTAGGGAATGTGGGTCACGAAGGTGCCCGACATGCTCTTGAAAAGCTCCATCTGCAGGTGGCCGATACCGCCCGTTCCCGAGGACGAGTAGGAATACTTGCCGGGGTTTTTCTTGAGCTCGGCCAGGAACTCCTTGTAGTTGCGGGCCGGAAAGCTCGGGTGCACCGCGATGATGTTGGGCGTGGCCGCGATGTTGATGATGGGCGTGAAGTCCGTCAGGGTGTTGTACGGGATCTTCGGATTGATGGCCGGGTTGGCCGCGGTGGTGGACACCGTGGCAACACCCAGCGTGTAGCCGTCAGGAGCGGAGCGGGCGATTTCCAGCGCGCCGACCACGCCGCCGCCGCCGGCCTTGTTCTCGACAATGACGCTCTGGCCCAGAGCCTTGCCCAGCGGCTCGGCGATCACACGGGCCACGATGTCGGTGGTGCCGCCGGGTGCGAAAGGCACTTGCAGCTTGACCACCTTGTTGGGATACCCCTGCGCCAGTGCAGGGCCGGCCGCGGCGCCCAGCGCGAGCGCGGACAGTACGGAATAGGCAAAGAGATAACGACGTTGCATGTTCGGGTCCTTACTTAAAAACAGCTGAAATAGTAATCGCAGCCGCATTCTTCGCCAGTGTGGATTACGCATAAGGGCAAACCCGAAGGCATTGCGGTTATTCTTGGGCCGGTGAACTACGCCCAGCTTCTTTTCCCGGACTTTTCCCTCATCATCTGCGGCTACCTGGTGTGCCGCTACACCGCCCTCGACCGCACGGTCTGGGAGAAGGTGGAAAGCCTGGTCTATTACTTCCTGTTTCCCGTCCTGCTGTTTCACTCCATCGTGAAAAGCCCCCTGGACCTGCGCGCCGCTTCCAGCCTGATAGGCGCCGGGCTGCTGATGGGCGTGGCGGGCATCGCCATGGCTTACAGCCTGCCCCACCTGCCCTGGTTGCGCCGCCACATCGATGCGCGCGAGCACGCGGCCAGCGCGCAGGTGGCATTTCGCTTCAACTCCTTCATCGCACTGGCCCTGGCGGAACGCCTGGCCGGCGCCCAGGGCCTGCAGCTGATAGCGGTGCTGATCGGTGTCTGCGTGCCGCTCTTTAACGTCGCCGCGGTGTGGCCGATGGCCAGGCACGCCCAGCGCGGCTTCATGGGCGAGCTGGTGCGCAATCCGCTGATTGTGGGAACCGCCGCTGGCTTGTTCGCCAACCTGCTGGGCTTGAGCATTCCGTTCTGGCTGGAGCCTACCGTCAATCGCATAGGCGCCGCCTCGCTGGCCCTGGGCCTGATGGCGGCCGGCGCCGGCATGCAGTTCGCGCACCTGTCGCAAGCCAAGACGCTCACGGTGGCCGTGCTGTCCATACGGCACCTGCTGCTGCCCATCGTGGCGCTGGGCCTGGCGAGCGCCTTCAGCCTGTCGCCGGTGCAAACCACCATACTGCTGGCCTTCTCCGCCTTGCCGACTGCCTCCAGCGCTTATGTGCTCGCCGCGCGCATGGGCTACAACGGGGCCTATGTGGCCGGGTTGGTGACTTTGTCGACGATGCTGGGGGTGGTGAGCTTGCCCTTTGCCTTGGCTGTGTTGCGCTAGCGCCTTTGCGTTCCACGGCCCGCTTTCTCCCCCTCCCTCTCCCGCCCGGCCGTCACAACCAGACCTCGGCTTGTGGGCCGCGCCAGTTAACACTGGGTATACTTATGTAAGAATTTGTAGCTCATGCGACGTGAGCCATAACGGGGAAACAGGAATAGCGGCAGCCGAGCGCGCATCACGACGCTATTGAAACAAGCACCTCCGCCTCGGACGAAACCACACCCCAAGCCCCACAGGAAACCATGAAGTCAGCCTATCTAGTCCTGGGCTTGCCCGGAAACGCCACCCGCGATGACATCGACGCGGCATTTGAAAAAGCCAAAAGCTTTTACTCGCCCGCCAGGCTCGCGGCAGACCCGCAGGCCGTCGACAAATTCCTCGAGGTCAAAACCGCGTACAAGGTATTGCGTGACGAAGAGTCCAGGGCTGCGCACGACCGCAAGCTGAACAGCGCGCAGGCGCCGGCCCCGCGCGCACCCAGGCCGGTCATCGTGAAGGAGGAAGCCTCCTGGGCCAGGCGCGCACTGCCGATTTTGCTGGCGGTGCTTGTCCTTGTGCTCGGGACAACCTTCTACATCAGTTCCAAGCGCGAAGCGGCCCGAAAAGCACAAGCCGAGCGCGAACTTCAACTGAAAGCGGAAGCGGCCGAGGAAGAGAAGAAAGAGCAGCTTCGCCTCGCAGCCGAGGAGGCAAACCGGCTGCGGCTTGCCAAGCAGGCTGAGCAGCAGGAGCGCCAATTCCGCCAGGAAAGTGACCGCGCGATCAACCGCGCAAATTCCGCGGAAACACAGCGCAGCTACCAGGAACTGCAGCGGGAAAACATCGAAAAGCGGGACGCCCAGCGCAAGGACAATGAGGCCAGGTCGCGCGAGCAGACCCTCGCGAGGGAAGCAGAGCAGCGACTTGCCAGAGACAAGGCCCGCATCCGGGAACTGTGCTACCAAAACTACCGGCGCTACGACTGCTGAGGCATTGCGGCACTGCTTGCTGCTTGCGGCGCGCCGCCGCCGCTACAGATCACGGCATTCAGGCGGCGTTCTTCTTCTCGATAAATTCGCCCATCCGGCTCATCAGCCTCCACCACTCCGAGCCATCCTCGCGATAGATCCGTACCGCCCCCGCGCGCACCAGGATCTTGCGCAGCTCGTCCTCGTCAAAACCGCCCAGATGCATTTGCAGGGTTTCAAACGAGCGATCGGTATAGCCCTTGTGGCTCAGGAAGTGGCGCGCCGTTTCTTCGGCCATGAATTCGGTTTTGTGCTGCTCGCGTGACAGCGCAAGCTGGTGCTTGTGCAGCTGGCGGTTCAGGAAAAAAGTGATGCCTCCGCCGACGACCGCGCCAAACAGCGAAGCCAGCGCGCCCGAGATCGTGGGGTCCATAAGGGTGTCCTTTCATGCACGGGGGATATTACCGAATGTCGTTGGTGAACGGCGTTGGTGATTGGGCCAGCGCCCATTCGACGTGTTCCAAAACCAGACCGCCGCAATCCGCGGCGCGCGCGCGCAGGGCTTCGCGCACTGGCATTGCGGCGGCCGCATCAAGCACGCGCAAGGCATTGCCCATGGCCACCGCGATGTTGCGCAGCCACCGTTCGTGGCCTATGCGCCGTATCGGGCTGCCTTCGGTAAAGCGCAAAAACGCCTCTTCGCTCCAGCCGAACAGCGTCACCAGCTGCTGCCCCGTCAAGCCTGCGCGTTCGTCGAAATCGGGCAAGGCGCTGCGCTGGGCGAACTTGTTCCAGGGGCAAATGAGCTGGCAGTCGTCGCAGCCGTAGATGCGGTTGCCGATCAGGGGGCGCAGTTCCATCGGAATGGGGCCGGCGTGTTCTATGGTCAGGTAGGAGATGCAGCGCCGGGCGTCGAGCTTGTGCGGCGCGATGATGGCCCGCGTCGGGCAGATATCGATGCAGGCCTGGCAACTGCCGCAATGCGCCGCCACCGGCCCGCTGGGCGGCAGCGCGATGTCGACGTAAATTTCGCCCAGGAAGAACATGGAGCCGGCTTCGCGGTTCAGCAGCAGCGTGTGTTTGCCGCGCCAGCCCTGCCCGCTGCGGGCGGCAAGTTCGGCCTCCATCACCGGCGCCGAATCGGTAAAGGCGCGGTGGCCCAGTTTTTGGACGTGCGCCGAAATGCGTTCGCCGAGCTTTTGCAAGCGGCCGCGCATGATCTTGTGGTAGTCGCGGCCGCGCGCATAGACCGACACAATGCCCTCGGCGGGCCGCTCCAGGCGGCTGAATTCCAGGGCCTGCCACTCGCCCGGCGCCGCGGAGGTAGCCGCCGGCAGGTAGTTCATGCGCGCCGTGATGACGCTCACGGTGCCGGGAATCAGCTCAGCCGGCCGGGCGCGCTTGAGTCCGTGCGCGGCCATGTAATGCATGTCACCATGAAAGCCCGCCGCCAGCCAGGCCGATAATCCGGGTTCAGCCGAGGACAGATCGACGCCGGCGATGCCGATTTGCGAAAATCCAAGCTCGCGCGCCCAAGCCTGAATTTGAGAAACGAACTGATGACTGTTCAAAGCGTTGCTGGCGGACACCCGCCGATTGTAAAAAACATTACCTGGCATGACGAAGAGGCCACGGCGGACTTTGCGCGTTCCCTGGCGAGCCATCCCGCCATAGGCCGCGCGCTGATCGAGTTGCAGGGTGACCTGGGCGCCGGCAAAACCACCTTTGTGCGCCACCTGCTCAAAAGCCTGGGCGTCCAGGGCCGGATCAAGAGCCCGACCTACGCGGTGGTCGAACCCTACACGCTGGCCACGGCCGGCCCGGATGCAGGCCAAAATGGCGGCATGAACATCTGGCACTTCGATTTCTACCGCTTCAATGATCCGCGCGAATGGGAAGAAGCCGGCTTCCGCGACATCTTCGCCGCGCCCGGGCTCAAGCTTGTTGAGTGGCCCGAAAAGGCCGGGCCCCACCTGCCGCAACCCGACCTGCTGCTGCGCCTGGAAGTTCTGCCGGACGACACACGCGCGGTTACCCTGGCGGCCCACACGCCTACCGGCGCGGAATTGCTCGCATGAAGCGCCCCGGGCTGAACCGCCGCAACGCCCTGCAACTGGGCAGCGTGGTGTTGTTGCTGGGCATGCAGCACATCGCGCGCGGGGCCACCATCGTAGCCGTGCGCGTCTGGCCGTCCAAGGATTACACGCGGCTGACCATCGAGTCGGACGGCGAGATCAAGGCGCGGCAGTTTTTTGTCGCCGAACCGCCCCGGCTGGCCGTTGACATCGAAGGCATAGACCTCATTCCGGCGCTGCGCGAGCTGGTGGCCAAAGTCAAGTCCGACGACCCGAACATCTCGGGCATACGCGTGGGACAAAACGCTCCCGGCGTGGTGCGGCTGGTGATAGACCTCAAGCAGCCGATACAGCCGCAGGTGTTCACGTTGCCGCCGGTGGCCGCCTACCAGTACCGGCTGGTGTTCGACCTCTATCCGACGCAGGTGGCCGACCCGCTGGAAGCCCTGATTGCAGAGAAGCTCGCCGACCGGCAAGCCGGCTCCGCAGCCGCACCTGCGCCAGCCAATGACCCCATCGCCGACCTGATCGCGCGGCAGTCGGGCAAGCAGCCCGACGGCAAACCGCAGCCACCCGTCGTCGCGGAAAAGGACAAGGACAAAACCCCCGCAACCGCAAACACGCCGGGCGGGGCAAAAACGCCACCGGATGCTCCCCCCGCGGCCGCTTCCACCGCCAAAAACAAAACCGACCGCCTGGTGATCGTGGCGCTCGACCCAGGCCACGGCGGCGAAGATCCCGGCGCCGTCGGTCCCGGCGGCACGCGCGAAAAAGACGTGGTGCTGCAAATCGCGCACCGCCTGCGCGACCGCATCAACCAGCAACCGAATATGCGCGCTTACCTCACGCGCGACGCCGACTTCTTCGTGCCCCTGCATGTGCGCGTGCAAAAGGCGCGGCGCGTGCAGGCCGATCTCTTCATCAGCATCCATGCCGACGCATTTTTCACGGCGCGGCCCCAGGGCGCCAGCGTCTTCGCGCTCAGCGAGAAAGGCGCGTCCAGCAGCGCCGCGCGCTGGATCGCGGACAAGGAAAATTCGGCCGACCTGGTGGGCGGCATCAACGTCAAGGCCAAGGATGCCCAGGTGCAAAAAGCCCTGCTGGACATGAGCACCACGGCGCAGATCAACGACAGCCTCAAGCTGGGCAGCGCCATGCTGGGCGAAATCGGCAACGTCGGCAAGCTGCACAAGCCCAAGGTCGAACAAGCCGGCTTCGCCGTGCTCAAAGCGCCCGACATTCCCAGCGTGCTGGTAGAGACGGCCTTCATCAGCAACCCCGACGAAGAAGCCAAGCTGCGCAGCGATCAGTACCAGGTTCAGCTGGCCGACGCCTTGATGCGCGGCATCACACGCTACTTCGCGCGCAATCCACCGCTGGCGCGCAACCGCGCGGTGTAGGCTACCCACCCCGAAAACGACCGGCAGGACTACCGCAAAAGACTGCGGCGGGCCGACAGGTCGCGAAGTACTTTTCCTACAGCCTGGAAAAAGCCGCTCACCTACAGTGATGTCACAGGCGAAGCCGGGCCTCACCCGACCATCAGGTACGTGGCGGCCCGTTGCAAGAGCCTGAAACTCTTAGCAAAGGTGAACAACATGAACACGAAACTGATGATGTCGGCAGTCGCCGCGGCAGCCCTGATAGGGGTGACCGGTTGCAGCACCAGCCCCACCAACGCGCAGATCGGCACCGGGGTCGGTGCCGTGGCCGGTGGCCTCGTCGGCAATGCCGTCTTCGGCAGCACCCTGGGCACCGTGGGCGGTGCGGCCGCGGGCGCGGTGATCGGCAACGAAGTGGGCAAGAAGCGCTGAACCGGCCGTCAAGCCTGGCTCAAGCGCGGTAAGAAACCGTAAGTAGTTCCGCGGGATGGTTAGCGCCGCCCTGCGGAACGGCTTTTGGATGAATCAACGCCCTTAAGATCATCCCGCTTCATCGAGCCCCTTGATCGAACCTTCATCACCTGCCTTCAAGCTTGGGAGGTCCAATGACTCCGAAGCCGAAGGCTTAACACCCCCAGGTAACCGAATGATCTCAAAATTTCTCACAACAGTCGCTGTGTCTGTTTTTGCCATTTCGACGATGGCCGGTTGTGCCAGCCGCCCCACCAATGCACAGATCGGCACGGCCGTCGGCGCGGTTGCCGGCGGTGTCGCGGGCAATGTGCTTCTGGGAGGGCCTATCGCCACCATTGGCGGCGCCGCAGCCGGCGCGCTGATCGGCAACGAGGTGGGCAAGAAGCGCTGAGCCGGCAGCTCTTCAAAAAAAAGCGGCCTCTCGTTACACGAGGGCCGCTTTTTTGATGTCTGTTCGGATCTGTGCGGAGGCCTCGGCCCGCCGTTATCGCCTACACACCACGCTCACACCGGATAGATCAGCGAGTTCAGAATCATCTCGCTGTCGTAGACGCAAAGGCGGCTCGTGATTTTGAGCGTGCCGTCAACACGGGTAAGCTCGTCGATATAGCGACCCACGTTGTAGACCTCGCTCACGCTGCCCGGCTTGGTGCGAAACACCGCATAGTTGGCCTCGGCCCGGATGGTATTGCCCTCATGCGAAAGGATGCGCGCGGGGCTCACGACATGGCGCGTGTAGTACGGCCCGTGGTAAATCGTCTGCGTGATGCCGTAGACCCGGTCTTTCATCATGCCGCGGCTTTCCAGCGCCATCAGCGCCAGCGGCAGGCCGCGGTCGAAGTTCTCGCGGGCCTGCACCTTGTAGCTGCCGTCTTCCACAAAAAACGCCGGCCAGTCCTCAAAGCGTTTTTCATCCAGCGCTGCCGCGTAGTCCGCGTTGAGCTGGTCCACCTGCACCTGCAGCAGCAGCCGCTGCATGCCCTGTTCACTCGCCGTCATAGTGCCATGACCTTTTTCCAGTAGGCATACATGCTGCGGATCAGGGTTTCGGTGACCATGTGCTCGGTCATCTCCGTGCCGGTGCCCCCCAGTTCGCATAGCGTGGCGCCCTCACCGGCCTGCACGAAGCCGGCATGGCTGAATTCAATCACCTCGCCGTCATCCGCGCTGACAAAGCCCGCCGGGCCGAACAGGTTGGCCTGGCGCAGGCGGCGCTGCGTCATCTCGGGTGTGTCGTCGGCGAAACCGAAATGCGTCCAGATGAAGTCGAACTCGCCCTGGCCGCGCGGCACGATGTGGCGAGTGCTCAGCGAATTGACCTGCTGCTGGATGATCAGGCTGGGGAACAGCGTGATCATGGTGACGGTGGGCGTGATGTCGCTGCCCGGGTTCGACGGATCGGGTACCGTCCACCAAGGTTCGGGCACCACGTCCAGCAGGCGGTCGTCATTCAGCGCCATATTGGCCTTGAAGGAGGTCACGCCCTCCGTCACCGCCGCGTTCTGCCCGCCTTCATTGCGGCGCGAAATCATCACCGCATGGCGGCCCTCGTCATCCATCACCATGCGGCTTTTCTGGTCGGCGCGCCACAGGCCGAAAGTGACGAACCAGGTGTGCAGCAGTCCGGGGTGGTAAGGGTCCTTGATGTTTTCCATCATCAGCTTCCAGTTGCCTGGAATGCGCTGGCGGTTGTAGCCCAGCAGGGTCAGCTTGCGCGCGCCTTCGGGGCCTTTGAAGATGCGGTCCAGCCAGGGCATCAGCTGCGGGCCCAGGTAGTCTTCGAGCGGCTCGGTGTCTTCGCTGAAGGTGGCGAACACCAGGCCGTGCAGCAGCGCCACCCGCAACTTGGTCAGGCCGTGGTCCTTCAGCTCAAAGCCTTCGGGCATGCCGCCGTTGAGGCAGTCGCCCTCCTTGACCCCGTCCTTGAAAGGCAGGCCCGCGAGGTCGCCGTTGAGCTTGTAGGTCCACTGGTGGTAGGGGCAGACAAAGCTGCGCGCATTGCCCTGCGGGTTCTGGCAGAAGCGCACGCCGCGGTGGGCGCAGCGGTTTTCCACCACGCGTATGCCGTGGTCGGTGGCGCGGTCCTTGGGCGCGATGCGGTCGCGCACCATCAGCACCTGGCGCTCGCCCACGTGACTGAGCCTGTAATCACCGACGTTGGGGATCTCGGCCTCAAGCCCCACGTAGCACCAGTGCGCGCCATAAAAAACTTTTTCCAGCTCGCGCTGGTAGAGCTGGGCGTCGGTGTAGGCCCAGAAAGGCACACGGCTGGAGCCGGGCTGTGTCCAGCGGGAGAGTTCGGTGCTTGAAAGGGGCGGCACGTTCATGGCTACTCGCTCGAAAATAAGGAAGCCGGATAAATAATACGCTTACTTATTAATTGTCATTTACCGGGGTTTACCCCACCCTCACCAGCCTGGCCTGTGCCTTGCTCAGGATGAAGCGGCGGCCGACGCGGCCTTGCGCTTGGCTTTCCAGGCGCCGAAAAGCACCAGCAGGCCGGGCACCAGAATCAAGGCCCAGATGATCTTGTCAAGATGGGTCTTGACAAAGGGAATGTTGCCGAAAAAGTAGCCCACCGTGACGATGCCGCCCACCCACAGGGCGCCGCCCACCAGGTTGAACAGCGTGAATTTGCTGCGCGTCATCTCCGACACGCCGGCCACAAAGGGCGCGAAGGTGCGCAGAAAAGGCATGAAGCGCGCGGCGATGATGGTGATGCCGCCATAACGCTCATAAAACGCGTGGGCCTGGTCAAACGCTTTTTTGTTGAACCAGCGCGAGTTTTCCCACTGGAAAACCTTGGGCCCCAGGGCCCGGCCTATGCTGTAGTTGCACTGGTCGCCCAGCACGGCCGCCATGAACAGCAACCCGACCGCGAGCGGAAAACTCATCAGGCCCACGCCGCACATCGCGCCCACCACGAAGAGCAGTGAATCGCCCGGCAGGAAGGGCATGACGACCACGCCGGTTTCCACAAAAATAATGATGAACAACAGGGCATAAACCCAGGCACCGTAGCTGGTGACAAAAGCTTCCAGGTGCTTGTCGACGTGAAGGATGAAATCGATGAGAAAGGCTGCTAGTTCCATGCCCCCGATTCTGACAGGTGCGCCGGCCCTGCCCTGTGGGCCTCAACGGCCGCCGGCGCGCGTCATCACATGCACCAGGCCCTTGCCGGGCGCATAGATATAACCGTAGCTCAGGCCGCCGCTGGTTTTCCAGCCGTACTGCAGTGCGCCGGGCACGCCCTCATAGGTGCAGGAGAGTTTTTCGATTTCGAGGGTCGTGGTTTCCTGCCGCGGGCCGCGCGGCGAAAAATAGGTGGTGTTGTAACGCCTTACCTGCCCTTGCGACCATGCGCCGACGGGGAACTTGCCTTCGTTGCTGGCGTTGCCGAAGCGCTGGTCGTAGACGCGGCCTATGGCCGTGCGGTCCGGCGTCAGGGCGAAGCGCTCATGGGCGCGCGGCACCTTGCGTTCGTAGACTTCCTGGCCTTCCCAGGAGAAAGGCCCCTTGAGCGCGGCCTCGCCTTTTCCCAGCGAACCATCGGGCAGCTCGTCGACAAAAGGATAGACCCGGTCCACCGGCGCGAACACCAGTTCGCGCGATTCGGTCATGGGATTGCCGGTCAGCAGCTCCACCGGCACAAAGCGCTCCTTGACACTTTCATCCTGCACGCACACCGGGGCGCCCGCGGCTTGTGCCATGGCCGGGCCCGCCAGCAGCAGGATTGCGAGGACCGCGAAACGGGGAATTTTGAAAGGCATGGTTTTGGGTAAGGAGAAAACAGAAACAGAATATTACAAGCCGCGCGGCCCGCAGGGCTCGCGTCCGGCTTCCGGCCGAAAAATGGGTGACACCCTAAAATCCCTGCATGAGCCTTGCCACCACCCGCCGCCCCATCCGCGAACTGCCCGATGAACTGATCAGCCAGATTGCCGCCGGCGAAGTTGTGGAGCGCCCGGCCTCGGTGGTGCGCGAACTGGTGGACAACGCGCTGGACGCGGGCGCCACCCAGGTCACGGTGCGCCTGCTGGCCGGCGGCGTGCGGCTGATCCTGGTCGAGGACGACGGCTTTGGCATTCCACGCGAGGAACTGCCGGTGGCCCTGAGGCGCCACGCGACCAGCAAGATCGCCTCGCTTCAGGATCTGGAAGCCGTGGGCACCATGGGCTTTCGCGGCGAGGCGCTGGCGGCCATCAATTCCATCGCCGACATGAGCCTGCTGTCCCGCACGGCCGACAGCGAGCATGCCTGGCAGCTGGACGGCCGCACCGGCGAGCTCAAGCCCGCCGCCCGCAGCCGGGGCACCAGCGTGGAAGTGCGCGAGCTGTTTTACGCCACCCCTGCACGCCGCAAATTCCTCAAAACCGACGCCACCGAACTGGCCCACTGCATAGAAGCCGTGCGCCGCCACGCGCTCGTGCGGCCCGATGTCGGCTTTGCCATCTGGCACGAGGGCAAGCTGGTCGAGCAATGGCGCGCCGCCAGCGGCGACAAGGCCCACGCGCAGCGCCTGGCCGATGTGCTGGGCAGCGAATTCGTCGAGCAGTCGGTCACCGTGAATTACGAAAGTTCGGCGCTGCGCCATGACGGTCGGCCCGCCGTGCGTGTCTGGGGCGTGGCCGGCATTCCCGATGCCGCCCGCTCCCGCGCCGACCAGCAGTTCGCCTACGTCAATGGCCGCTATGTGCGCGACAAGGTGCTGACCCACGCGGCGCGTAGCGCCTATGAGGACGTGCTGCACGGCCACCGCCAGCCGGTCTATGCGCTGTATGTCGAGATAGACCCGAGCCGCGTGGACGTGAACGTGCACCCGACCAAAATAGAGGTGCGCTTTCGCGACAGCCGCGAGGTGCACCAGGCCGTGCGCCATGCCACCGAAAACGCCCTGGCGATTCCGCGCTCCTCCGCGACCACCGATGCGGGCATCACCCCGGCAGCCTCAATGCCCGCGGATGCTCCCCGGGAGAATCTCGCTTTTTCTCGCCAGGGATGGGCGCAGCCCACCATGAATTTCGCCGGCCATAGCAGCAATGGGGGCCATGGCGGCAACCGGGTTTCGGACTTTGAAGCCATGTGGCCGGCGCCATCGCCCTCGGGGGAAGGCCGCACCGAGACAGGCGGTATTTTTCTGCCCGCGTCTTCGCATGCACCCGAACCTGGGCCCGCCTTCGCATCGCCCACCAATGGGGCAGCCAGCCCCGACGGCGCCGTCCCCCTGCCTCCCGGAGACTGGCCGCTGGGCCGAGCCATTGCCCAACTGCAGGGCATTTACGTGCTGGCCGAAAACACCCAGGGCCTGGTCATCGTCGACATGCATGCAGCCCATGAGCGCATTGTTTACGAGCGCCTGAAAACCCAGATGGACGGCGGCGAAGGCGCCAGCCTGGCCAGCCAGCCGCTCTTGATCCCCGCCACTTTTGCCGCCAGCCCGCAGGAAGTCGCCACGGCCGAGGCCTGCGCCCAGACCCTGGCAACGCTGGGCCTGGAGATCACGCCTTTTTCGCCCAAGACCCTGGCGGTGCGCGCCGTGCCCACCAGCCTGGCCCAAGGCGACGCGGTGGAGCTGGCGCGCAGCGTGCTGGCCGAACTGGCCCAACATGACGCCAGCACCGTGATCCAGCGCGCGCAGAACGAGCTGCTGTCGACCATGGCCTGCCACGGCGCGGTGCGCGCCAACCGCAAGCTCACGCTCGACGAGATGAACGCCCTGCTGCGCCAGATGGAGGCCACCGAGCGCTCCGACCAGTGCAACCACGGACGGCCGACCTGGCGGCAGGTGAGCATCAAGGAGCTGGACTCACTCTTCCTGCGCGGGCGCTAGCCGGCACGAGCACGCAAAGCGCCGGCTGTTACATACGGGGAAACGCCAGCCGCCAGAACTTTTCGGACAGGGCGCACTCAGTCATGACGATGAAACGCTGGCAGCTCTTCACTTCTTTTGGCATGGCGCTGGCGTTGCTGGCGGGTTGCGCCACCCTCGATGAAAAGCAACGCGCCTGGATCTTCCAGCCGAGCGACCGCACCTGGAGCGGCGGCGCGGCGGCAGCGGTGGGCATGGAGGACGTCTGGATCGACTTCACCCCCGCCGACGACCAGCCGGTTCGCCTGCACGGCCTTTGGCTGGACAACGACCGGGCCGGGGCCGCAAATACCCCGAATACCGCGAAAGCGCCCGTGCTGCTGTACCTGCACGGCGCGCGCTACAACGTCACCGGCTCGGCGCCGCGCATGCGCCGCATGCAGGAGCTCGGGTTCGCGGTGCTGGCCATCGACTACCGGGGCTTCGGCAAAAGCACGCAGGAGTTGCCCTCCGAAAAATCCGCCTATGAGGACGCCCGTGCCGCCTGGGACTGGCTGGCGAAAAAATACCCGGACAGGCCACGTTACATCTTCGGCCACTCGCTGGGCGGCCCCATCGCCATCAACCTGGCGACCGAAGTCGGCGACGAGCGCGGCACCATCGTCGAAAGCACCTTCACCTCCATTGCCGACGTGGTGAGCAGCTCTCCCCAGTGGGGCTGGATGCCGGTGTCCCTGTTGATCACCCAGCGTTTTGAGGCCGTGCGCAAGGTGGGCAAGATCGGTTCACCGCTGCTGGTGGTGCACGGCGGTGAAGACCGCCTGATACTGCCCGACCTGGGGCGCAAGCTTTACGATGCGGCCGCCGAGCCCAAGCGCTTCGTGCTGGTCGAAGGCGGTTCGCACCATAACGCCAACCTGGTCGGGCAGCCGCAATACCGGCAGGCCGTCGCGGAACTGTTCGGCGTGACCGCAGATATTCCTGCCGCCTCGCCAGAAGCGCTACAGCTGGTCAGCCACCAAGGCACAAAAGAGGTCGAAGTGCCACAAAAAAGAGACTAAATTCTCATAACTAGGTATTTTTTACTTATCAAATATCTGTAGCTAGATGTAACATTCTCTCGCATAACTAAACATCGAGAGGGAATGTATGAGCCAAACTCCGGTTACTCGCAGCTTGCCTGCCTTCAGCTTGCTGGCCCCCGTCCTGGCGCTGGTCGCATCAGCTCCCCTTCACGCCCAAACCACTGCGGCAGCGGCGGCGCCGGCGCTGACAAAGTTCAATGGTGCGGACACCGCCTGGATGCTGATCTCGACGGTGCTGGTGCTGCTCATGACCATTCCCGGCATCATGCTTTTCTACAGCGGCATGATGCGGGCCAAAAACGCGCTCTCCATCGTGGCGCATACCTTTGCCGCCACCGCGGTCATCACGCTGATATGGGCGGGCATTGGTTACTCACTCGCATTCACACCCGGCAATCCCTGGATCGGGGACATGAGCCGGGCGCTGAGTGAGGGACTGCTGGGCGCCAAGGTCGGTGCGCACGTTTCCGCAGCCACCGTGCCGGAATCGGCTTTCTTCCTGTTCCAGTTGGCCTTCGCCATCATTACCTTTGCGCTGATCATCGGCGCCACGGTGGAACGCATGCGCCTGAGCGCCACCATTTTCTTCGCGGCTTTCTGGACTCTGCTGGTCTACGCGCCGGTGGCGCACTGGATCTGGCAACCTACCGGCTGGCTCGCCAGCATGGGACACATGGATTTTGCGGGCGGCACGGTGGTGCACATCGCGGCGGGCGCCAGCGGCCTCGTGGCCGCCAAGGTGGTCGGGCCGCGCAAGGGCTTCGGCACGGAGCCCATGGTGCCGCACAACCTGCTGGTGACCATCATCGGTGCGGGACTGTTGTGGGCCGGCTGGTTCGGCTTCAATGCGGGTTCGGCTTTTGAAGCCAGCTCGCGCGCCGTGGGCGCCCTGCTGGCCACCCAGGTGGCAGCCTGCGTTGGCGCATTCATGTGGGGAATTTGCGAATATCTCCAGCGCGGCAAGTTCAGTGTGCTGGGGATGGCGACGGGCGCCATTGCCGGCCTGGTTGCCATCACGCCGGCATCCGGCTTTGTCGGTGTGATCGGCGCTTCAGCGCTGGGTGCGGCGGGCGGCATCGGCTGCTTCCTCGCTGTGACCCGCTTCAAGCGCGCCACGGGAATCGACGACTCGCTCGACGTGTTCGCACTTCACGGCGTGGGCGGTTTTATCGGAACCATCCTGACCCCGGTCTTCGCACTCAAGGAAATTGCACCGGTCACCGCCACCGTACTGACCAACCTCATAGGGGCCTGCGCGGTGGCGGCTTACGCGGGCGTGGCGACGTGGCTGATTTTGCTGGTGGTCAAACCGCTCGCGGGCCTTCGCGTGACCGCGGAAGAAGAGCGCCTGGGCCTTGACCTTGCCCAGCACGGTGAAATGATTTCAGGCGCTTGAGGCGCGGCTGTGACGATCTGTGACCCATGCAGCTCACCATGAACCCGCCTGACTCCGATCTCATGGCCCATGCGGTACGCATGGTCATCCCCATCAAGCGGGAATTCGGCCGTTCATTGGACGTCCACCAATTCCTGCACGATCTGCCCTACGCCACCGAAGTGATCCAGGAGGCGCTTAACAGCAAGGACGAGCGCTTGCGCGGCTACGCCGCCTACGCGCAAACCAAAATTTTCGGCCCGCGCGGCGGTGAGCCGGCATCGCCGCAGACGCCTCCAGCTGCCGCCGATACCTCGCCCGCGCCGGTTGCGTCCGCTGCCGGTGAAATGGAAATCAGCGAAGACCTCAGGGCCAAAGCCATCGCCAGGTACAGGTCGGGCCTGCGCTGACCCCCGCTGCGCCCGGCGCCGGCGCCGGCGTGCGGGGTTTGTCTGATAACCTCAGTTGGATGGATGTTTCCGTTTCGAAGACCGTAGCGCCCGCCATGTCGCCCGGCATGGTGGTGCTGATCCTGTCGATGCTGCTGGGCATACAGCCCGTCACGACCGATTTATACCTGCCCGCCCTGCCCGCGCTGACCGAAGGCTTCGGCGCGCCGATGTCGCAGGCCCAGCTCACGCTGAGCGCCCTGTTGCTGGCATTCGGCACCTCCCAGCTGATCTGGGGCCCGTTGTCGGACCGCTTCGGCCGCCGCCCCATCCTGCTGTGGGGCCTGTGCGCCTACACGCTGGCCTCCGTCGGCAGCGCGCTGGCCCCGTCCATGGCGCTGCTGATCACCTGGCGCATCGTGCAGGGCGCGGCCATGGGGGCGGCGGTGATGTGCGCGCGTGCCATCGTGCGAGACCTGTACCAGCCGCTTGAGGGCGCGCGCGTGATGTCCAAGGGCTTGAGCGGCCTGGGCGTGCTGGCCTGTATTTGCGCACCGCTGGGGGGCTTGCTGTCCGAACTGTACGGCTGGCGCATCGCGCTGTCGGCACTGGCCGTATTCGGCGCGGCCACGCTGGCCCTGGTCGGCCTGCGCTTTGAAGAATCCCTGGCGCGGAAAAACCCGCTGGCCCTGCGCCCCGCCACGCTGCTGCGCACCTGGCTCAGCATCCTGCGCAACCCCACCTTCCTGGCTTTCTCGGCGCTCACGGCAGCCTCCTACGGTGGGCTGTTCACTTTCCTCGCGACCTCCTCCTTCGTTTTCATCCGGGTGCTGGGCTTGAGCAAAACAGGCTACGGCCTGGTGATGTTTTCGATGTGTTTTTGCTACCTGGCCGGCACCTTCATCTGCCGGCGCCTGCTGYCGCGCTTCGGCGTGCGCCGCTCCGTCGCGATTGCCGCCTGCCTGAGCCTGACGGGCGGCACCACCATGGGCGTGCTGGCCTGGTCCGGCGTGCAAAACGTCTGGGCCATCATGCTGCCCTACTACCTCTTCATGCTGGGCCACGGGGTGCACCAGCCCTGCGGCCAGAGCGGCGCGGTCGGCCCCTTCCCGCAGGCGGCCGGGGCGGCTTCGGCGCTCAACGGTTTTTTGATGATGCTGGTGGCCTTCGGCATGGGCGCCTGGCTGGGCACCCATATGGACGGCACGGTGCGGCCGCTGACACACGGCGTCTGGTTCTGGAGCGCGTTGATTGCAACGACTGCCTGGACGGTGGTGCGCAAATACGGCGAGCCGGCACATGAGGCCGCCGCGAAAAAACCGTGAGCGCTCCCTGCATCTGCATCGCTGGCCCCACCGCGTCCGGCAAGACGGCCGCCGCGATGGCGATTGCCCGGCGCCACGATGCCGAAATCATCAGTGTCGACTCTGCCCTGGTCTACCGCGGCATGGACATCGGCACGGCCAAGCCCACGCCGGATGAACTCGCCGCCGTGCCGCACCACCTGATCGACATCCGCGACCCGCTGCAGGCCTATAGCGCCGCGGAGTTCGTCGCCGATGCCAATCGCCTGGTCGCCGACATCGAGGCGCGCGGCAAACTGCCGCTGCTGGTCGGGGGCACCATGCTTTATTTCAAGGCTTTGTTCGACGGCCTGGACGACATGCCCAAGGCGGATCCCACCGTTCGCGCCGCGCTGGCGGAGGAAGCCGCAGCGCAGGGCTGGCCCGCTTTGCATGCCGAACTCGTGCGCGTGGACCCGGCGACGGCCCAACGGCTGGCGCCCAACGATTCGCAGCGCATCTCGCGCGCGCTGGAGGTGTTCCGCGTCTCGGGCCGGCCGCTGTCTTTCTTTCATGCGCAAGGCGCGGCCAGAAAATCCAACGCCGGCGCCGGGGCAAAATCCTTCGTCCTGATTTCGCTGGAACCGCAAGACCGCGGCTGGCTGCACGAGCGCATCGCCCAGCGCTTTGACGCCATGCTGGCCGCCGGCTTCATCGATGAAGTGAAAGCCCTGCGCGCGCGCGGAGACCTGAACCGCGACCTGCCCGCCATGCGCTGTGTCGGCTACCGCCAGGCCTGGGAAGCGCTGGACGGCGACTACGCCATGGGCGAGCTCCGCGACAAGGGCATCTTCGCCACGCGCCAGCTGGCCAAGCGCCAGATCACCTGGCTGCGTTCCATGCCGCAGCGCCAGGTGGTGGCCTGCGACGGGCCCGGCGCACTGCAGCAGGTCCTGGAACTCGTCGACACGCACATAAGGGGCGAGGCATGAACACCCTGAAGGTGAGGCACCTGGCCAAGCGCTACGGCGACACGGCGGTCTTCAGCCATGTATCGCTGGACATCGCGCCCGGCGAGTTTGTCGCCATCATCGGTGAGTCGGGCGTGGGCAAGTCCACGCTGCTCAACTGCATGGCCGGGCTGGACAGCTGGGACGAAGGCTCGGTGCAGCTCAAAGGCCAGGACCTGGGCGCGCTCAGCGACGACGAGCGCGCGCTGCTGCGGCGCCGCCATGTGGGTTTTGTGTTCCAGGCCTTCCACGTGCTGCCGCACCTGGACGTCGCGCAGAACGTGGCGCTGCCGCTGCTCCTGCTCGACCAGCCCGATGCGAACCGCGTGCAGGCCATGCTCGAAGCGGTGGGGCTGGCCGGCCTGGGCGAGCGGCTGCCGCAGCAGCTCAGCGGCGGGCAGTTGCAGCGCGTGGCCATTGCGCGCGCGTTGGTGCACAGGCCCGGCCTGCTGCTGGCCGACGAGCCCACCGGCAACCTGGATCCGTCCACCGCGRCCCGCGTGATGGACGCACTGATCGCCCAGACGCGGGAGCAAGGCGCCTCACTGGTCCTGGTGACCCACTCGGAAGCCGCCGCCGCGCGCGCCGATCGCACCTTGCACCTGAGTGCGGACGGCATCAGGGCGGATTGACAGCGCCGCGGACCGCAGCCTCAAAAGCCCTCGAGGCTACTCAAGGTCACTCAAGGCCGCAACGACTCAGCGACGAATGCGGCGGCGAAAAGAAGCGACTCATGTTCCTTGGCGAAGCTGCTGTCTCGATGGGCCATCCAGGCAGTGCGCTGGAAGGCCGCATAGACATCGGCCAGGCCCTGGGTGTGCGCCTCCAGCGCGAGCCGCCTGGCCCTTTTCTCGCCGTGGGCGCCCACCCGGTAGACCTTGCTCTGCCGCTTGCCCTCCGCATCCAGCCAGAAGGCCTGCCAATAGGGCGCGGGAATGCCGCCGGGTATCTTGGGAGGAGCGAGGTAACGCGCCACGCCAACGGTTCCCGATGAGTTGCCCTTATTTTTCTGCGCGCGGCGCCACAGGCGATGGTCCGCGTCAAAGGTGGCAAGGTGCGCCTCCAGAGCGTCCCTGTAAATTTTTGCCGCGGCAAGCGACTTGCGCTTGCCCCCGTAGCACAGATCGGTAAACGCCTTGACGACCGTCTGCCCATATCGGCGAATGCTGACTCGCCAGCTTCTCTCGCGGTCGGACTCGACACGGGTGATGCGGCGCAAGGGGTTTTGGTAGTCGGTTCTGAACATGGTTTTGTAGGGCCTGGCCTGTACCCAGGCCGGCGGCCTGGAGGGGGAAGTACTTCCATGAAGCACTTTTTCAAAACCCTGAACCGTATTCGAATTCACTGTGCGCACCGACGAAGATTGTCTTGGTGCGGGTATTGTTTGTCGTATTGTTTGCTGTGTTTTTGGCGCCCCGCTGCGTTCCCACGTCTTGAAGGCTAGACGCGCGCGGCAAAGCCGCCGCAATGCGCGACCACGCCGCGGCAATGCAGGGACAGACGAATGAAAAAACAAGGGACAAGCCGGCCAAGGCATCAGCCTGGCACGCCCGGCTTAACGCACCGGCTCAGCGCGCGGCCAGCAGCTCCGCATAACGCGCAAGGTCGACGTTGCCGCCGCTCACGATGATGCCTATGCGCTCGCCCTTGGCGGGCGGCTTTTCTTCCAGCGCCTTGCAGGCGCCGGCAAATGACAGGCAACCCGTGGGCTCCACCACCATCTTCATGCGCTCGGCGAAAAAACGCATGGCGTCAACTAACTGCGCGTCGCTCACGGTGAGGATGTCGTCGACATCGCGCCGGATGATGCCGAAGGTGTATTCCCCAAGGTACTGGGTCTGCGCGCCGTCGGCGATGGTCTTGGGCGTGGCGATGCGCACGATGCGGCCGGCGCGCAGCGACTGCAGGCCGTCGTCACCGGCTTCGGGCTCAACGCCGTAGACCTTGCACTGCGGCGCCAGTGCGCGCGCCGCCAGGGCCGAGCCGCTGGTAAGCCCGCCGCCGCCCAGGCAGATGTAAAGGCGATCCAGCGCGCCGGTCTCCTCGAACAACTCCTTGGCGGCTGTTCCCTGGCCGGCGATCACGTCG
The DNA here is from genome assembly GCF_056402935.1 of Polaromonas sp. P3_B1. Classification (NCBI taxonomy): domain Bacteria; kingdom Pseudomonadati; phylum Pseudomonadota; class Betaproteobacteria; order Burkholderiales; family Comamonadaceae; genus Polaromonas; species Polaromonas sp. P3_B1. The sequence goes on along the minus strand of NZ_JBFUGK010000008.1, from coordinate 60,904 downwards.
GGATGGTCGTAAGGCGGGATCAGCGTCATGCCGCGCTCGGCGGCAAGCCGCTGGGTCAGGGCTTCGCGGTCTTCGGTGAAGCGGTCGTAGAGCACCACTTCGGCGCCGTAGCCGCGCGTGGCGGCCAGCTTGGCGGCGGGTGCATCCTGCGGCATCACGATGACCGCCGGCATGCCCAGCATGCGAGCGGACAGCGCCACCGCCTGGGCGTGGTTGCCCGACGAGAACGCGATGGCGCCTGCCTTGCGCTCGGCGGCGTCGAACTTCGACAGCGCATTGAACGCGCCGCGAAACTTGAAGGCACCCATGCGCTGGAAGTTCTCGCACTTGAAAAAGAACTGGGCACCCCAGCGCGCCTGGGCGGTGGCCGATTGCAGCACGGGCGTGCGGTGCGCATGGCCTTCAATGCGAGCGGCGGCGGCGCTGACGTCTTCGTAGGTGGGGAGTTGCATGGGAAAGGGCTTTCGTTGCGGGACGGGCGGTTCAGAAAAATTCACAGCTAGCTTAAACGAAGGGCGATGGATCAAGGCGCCGAGGATGCGGGCACGGCGGCATCGGTCCAAGGGGAGTCCTGGCCCAAGGGTAACCAGGCTCGCACCTTCCCGGCAGAAACAGCCGGGCCTTTTCTGTACCGATACAGATGCGGCACAGACACCCCCGCTTGACGGCGTTCGCGGCGCCGAAGGCACAATGAACCCATGCGCGCCCTGCTCTCAAGCTTCTCCTGGCGGGAACTGAAACACCACCCCTGGCGCAACGCCGCCGCCGTGGCGGCCGTGATGCTGGGCGTGGCGCTGGCGTTTTCGGTGCAACTGATCAATGCTTCGGCGCTGAGCGAGTTCTCCCAGGCGGTGCGGGCAGTCAACGGCCAGCCCGACCTGGAGCTGCGCGCCGTGCAGGGCGGCTTTGACGAGTCGCTCTACCAGCGTGTGGCGGCTGACCCGCGGGTGGCCCTGGCCAGCCCGGTGCTCGAAGTCAGCACCTACGCGGTAACGGAAAGCACCGGCAAGGCCACACGGCAGCCGCTGCGCATCATCGGCGTGGACGTGCTGGCGGTGGGCGCCATGGCGCCGGGCCTGATGCCGGTGCCCTCGCCGGGCGCCGATCGCTTCGCGCTGTTTGCGCCCGGCACGGTGTTTTTGAACCCCGCCGCGCGGCAATTGTTTGACGGCCCGGCGCTGCGCCTGCAAAGCGGCCTCGAACTGCGTGACGTGGCCGTGGCCGGCAGCGTGGGCACGGCGGGCGGCCCGCTGGCCGTGATGGACATCGCCGCCGCGCAAGACGTCTTCGGCAAGGGCGGCCAGCTCTCGCGAATCGATGTACGGCTCAAGGCCGGCGCCCATGCGCAAGACTTTATCGCTTCGCTGCGATTGCCGCCCGGCATTGCGGCTGCGGCGCCGGGCGATGCGGCCGAACGCGTGAGCAACCTCTCGCGTGCGTACCGCACCAACCTCACGGTGCTGGCCCTGGTGGCCCTGTTCACTGGCGCATTCCTGGTCTTCTCGGTGCTTTCGCTCAGCGTGGCCAAGCGCGCGCAGCAATTTGCGCTGCTGGGCGTGCTGGGTCTGACCGGTCGCGAGCGCCTGCGGCTCGTGCTGGCCGAATCGCTGCTGCTGGGCCTGGCCGGCAGCCTGCTGGGCATCGCGCTGGGCACGGCATTGGCCGCACTGGCGCTGCGGCTACTGGGCGGCGACCTGGGCGGCGGCTACTTTTCCGGTGTTGCACCCAGCCTGCAGTGGAACGGCACGGCGGCTTTCATCTACGGCGCGCTGGGCGTGCTGGCCGCTGCCGTGGGCGGCTGGTGGCCGGCGCGGGCCGCGCAAAAACTGCCGCCCGCGCAAACCCTCAAGGGACTCGGCGCGAGGGCCGGTGCCGGCAAGGGCCACTGGCTCAGCATCGCCCTGATCGCCTTGGGTGGCTTGCTGGCGCTGGTCCCGCCGCTCTTCGGCATTCCGCTGGCCGCTTATGTGTCCGTCGGGCTTTTGCTGGTAGGCGGCATCACGGCCCTGCCCTGGCTGATCGCGCTGCTTTACGACAGGCTCAGCCCCCTTGTGGCGCGCCGCCTGCTGCCTTTGCTGGCAGTAGAGCGCGCGCGCCGCGTGCGCGAAAGCGCGGCCGTGGCCGTCAGCGGCGTGGTGGCCTCGCTGAGCCTTGCGGTGGCGCTGACGGTGATGGTGGCGAGTTTTCGCGAATCGGTCACGCGCTGGCTGGACGTGGTGCTGCCGGCCGACCTCTATGTGCGCACGGCGCTGGGCAGCTCGGCCAGCGACACCGCGTATTTCTCGCCGGAATTCGTCGAGGCGCTGGGCCGCTTGCCGGGCGTCGCACGCGTGGGCGCGGCGCGCACCGTGCAACTCTCGCTGGACCCGGCCAAACCGTCGGTCACGCTCATCGCGCGCCCGCTGGACGACCCGGCGACCGCCCTGCCGCTGGTCGGCCGGCTGCTGCCGGTGCCGCCTGGGTATGTAGGTATTTACGTGAGCGAGCCCATGGTGGAGCTATATGGGGCGCGACCCGGCACTGTCTTCCAGCCGCTCACGCAATCATTCCCGGCCGCAGCGGCAACGCCCCCGTTTTATGTAGCCGGCGTCTGGCGCGACTATGCGCGCCAATTCGGCACCATCGCGATGGCCAGGCCCGACTTTGAGCGCCTGAGCGGCGACCGCCGCGCCAATGACCTGGCACTCTGGCTTGACGGCGGCGCGGGTGATGCGCAGGTGCAGCAATCGGTGCGCGCGTTGGCCGAAAAGCAATCCGGTGCGGCGGGGCTGCTGGAGCTTGCCTCGGTCAGCGAGCTGCGCGCGACCTCGCTGCGGATCTTCGACCGCAGCTTCGCCGTGACCTACTGGCTGCAGGCAGTGGCGATTGCCATCGGGCTGTTCGGCGTGGCGGCCAGCTTCAGCGCCCAAGTGCTGGCGCGCCGCAAGGAGTTCGGCCTGCTGGCCCACCTGGGCCTCACGCGCCGGCAGATCCTGGCCGTGGTGGCCGGCGAAGGCGCGGCCTGGACGCTCATAGGCGCGCTGGCCGGCCTTGCGCTGGGCCTGGCGGTGTCCACCGTGCTGGTCCATGTCGTGAACCCGCAAAGCTTTCACTGGAGCATGGACCTGATGCTGCCCTGGCTGCGCCTGGGCCTGCTGTGCGCAGCCGTGGTGGCGGCAGGCACGCTGACCGCCTGGCTGGCCGGGCGCGCCGCCGCCGGCAAGGATGCGGTGCTGGCGGTCAAGGAAGACTGGTAGCGGGGTAGGTACCGCCTGTTGCGCGCCGCAGCATGGAGAACGGCTGGGTGCACGCTCCCGTGCCGTCCTACAGCGGGCGGGGCCGGTTTCCCACGCGGCCGGACGGGCCCGCGCCGCACACTGAAGCCATGAAGACCCGGCCCCCGCCAGAGTCGCACATTCGCCCCGTTCTTTTATCCCTTGACGCATGGGAGCACGCGATGACCATCCCCACACCCGCCCCTCTGGCGCCTCACAACACACACACGGGCGTGCCTGCCCAGTTCCAGCGTCTTGCCACGCGGCTCGCTCATGGGGTGGTGGCTGTGCGAAACGAGGACGGCAGCGTCACGCTGACAATGGATCAACCACTCACTCTTCAGGCCGAGGAGCTCGAAGACCTGGTCACCGACCTGGCAGGCCTGCGTGCCGAGCTCGATCCACCCTACCCAATGGACTGCCCCCCGCTGTGCGCACTGGAGCCCTGCTACACACCCCGCCACTGGGTGGCCTGCGACCCGCTGACCGGCAAGATCCTGCTCTTCCTGCGCCACCATCTGTTCGGCTGGCTGGGCATTGTGCAGACGCCTGAGGCTTCGCTGGACATGCTCAAGTCGGTGGCCGTCGAGATGAAGAAGCTGGAGCTGTCGGAGCGCAATCCGGGCCAGGGTTTGCACTGAGCGCGCGGAGTCTTCAGTCAATCGAGATCGTTTTCAATCCGTGTTCATCCGCGCAATCTGCGGATCAACCAATCTGGCCTGCACTGAAAAACTAAAGGCTTAGTTTTTCCCCATGTTGCCCCAATCCCGGCAAGGCGCTTTCTTTTGCTTACGCAAAAATCACCCTTCTGACCCGTAATTGTCATCACGGCGCTCCTTGGCGCTTCTACCATGGAGGGCACATCCAAGAAATCAGCCAAGAAAACCGCAATCCCTTCAAAGAGGTCTTCACCATGGCATACGTCAAAGCACCGCCACATGACTACCGCATTGAAAACGTCGATCCGGTCAAGGGCAGCCTGTTGCCGCCCAGCAGTTCCAACCATGTTTTTGCGGACTATTCCCTGGCGGTCGCCGTCGCCGTCAAAAGCGTCGCCGACCCCACCCGGCAGGAAGTGCGCGTAGTCCATATCCCCAGCGGCGAAGTCGTCTTCAGGACTTCCGGCAATTCCGGTACGTCCGGCGCCAGCCAGTCATTTTGAGCAACGCTTGCTCAGGCCAGCCGCACGCTGGCCGCGAAATGGTCGTAGACCACCGCAATCCTTCGCAGGTGGCGCGACTCCGCATGCGCCAGCAACCACAGGTCTGACTCGCAGCCTTCCAGCGTCTCGCCCAGCGGCACCAGCGCCGGCTCCCCGGCCAGCATGAACAGCGGCACGATGCCAACCCCCAGCCCCGCCTTGATCGCATCCATCACCGCCACGATGCCGTCGGCATAGTGGCGCGGCGTGACCCTGGGCAGTTGCTTGCGTCGCCACAGCACCGAAGGGTGCTCGGGCAGCGCCTCGTCAGGGGCGATCCAGTCAAAGCCGGCGAACACCTCCAGCGCCGATGACTTCTTCGAAGATGACACGGCCTTGGCCTGCGCCTTCAGGCCGCACAGCGCAAAACGCACCGTACCCAGCTTGCGCCCCACCAGATGGTCGGGCGGCTTGCGCGTGGCGCGCAGGGCCAGGTCGGCATCACGCCGGCTCAGGCTGGCCAACTCGTTGCCGGTTCGCAAGTCCAGTTGCAGCAAGGGGTGCTGCGCCAGCAGCGGCTTGAGCGAAGGCAGCACCAGCCCGCGCAGCACGGCGTCGGTGGTGGTGAGCCGCACCCGGCCTGCCACGCCCTCATGCGGGCGCTGGGCGCTGGCGCGCGCGGCCTCCAGCTCGGCCTCTATGCGCTCGGCGTGCTGAACCAGGCCCAGCATGGGCTCGGTCGGCAGGTAGCCGAGGCGGGAGCGCTCAAAAAGGCGCTGGCCCAGGCTTTTCTCGATGCGCTGCACCGAGCGAAACACCGTGGAGGCATCAGCGCCCAGCCGCCGCGCCGCTTCGGCCAGCGTGGCGCCGCGCACCAGCGCCAGCAGGGTTTGCAGGTCGTAAGCCGTCAAGTCGTATTGCGTTTTTGCAATCAATGTTTTCATGATTGCTAATTTACATTGCTTTTTTGCAAACATAAAGTAGCGGCTCCTTCAACTCCCGCCCTTGACGGGCACCGCACCATGAACACTACTTCTTCTGCCGACAACCTCGCCGCCAGCCATGGCGCCACGCTGCTGCGCATCGCGCTGGGCACCATGTGGATCACCCACGCGCTGCTGAAAATTTTTGTCTTCACCCTGCCCGGCACGGCCCAGTTCTTCGTATCGGTCGGCCTGCCCGGCTTTATGGCCTATGCCGTGGTCGCGGCCGAGCTGGCCGGCGGCGCGGCGCTGCTGCTGGGCTTTTACGGCCGCCAGGCCTCGCTGCTGCTGGCGCCTGTGCTGGCGGTTGTCGTCTGGGTGCACTGGCCCAACGGCTGGCTGTTCACCAGTCCCAAGGGCGGCTGGGAATACCCGCTCTTCCTGCTGGTGGCATCGCTGGCGCAGTGGCTGCTCGGCGACGGCGCCTGGGCCGCGCGCCGCAGCAGCCTGCTGGCGCCCCGCTGATTGCCTCAAGAGGAACAAGCCATGAAACTCACCCTCATCAGCCACACGTTATGCCCCTACGTCCAGCGCGCAGCCATCGTGCTTGCCGAAAAAGGCGTGGACTTTGAACGCCGTGACGTGGACCTTGCCAACAAACCGGACTGGTTCAAGGCCGTCTCGCCACTGGGCAAGACACCGGTGCTGCTGGCAGGCGAGGACGCGGTCTTTGAATCGGCCGTGATCTGCGAATACCTGGACGACACCCTGCTGCCGCGCCTGCATCCCGCCGACGCCCTCAAGCGTGCGCAGCACCGGGCGTGGATGGAATTCGGCTCCAGTGTGCTGAACACCATAGGCGCTTTTTACAACGCGCCCGATGCCAGCGCCTTGCAGGCCCGCCGCGAAGAACTGGCGAGCAAGTTCGCGCAGCTGGAGGCCGTGCTGCCGTCGCAGGGGCCGTATTTTTCAGGCGAAGCCTTCAGCATGGTGGACGCGGTGTTCGGCCCAGTGTTTCGCTACTTCGATGTCTTTGAGGCGCTTGGTGAAACCGGCTTTTTCGATGCGGTGCCCAAGGTACGCGCCTGGCGCGCCGCGCTGGCGCAGCGGCCTTCCGTGCGGCAGGCCGTGAGCGCCGGCTATGCGGCCGCCCTTACGCAGTTTCTGCACCGGCGCGGCTCCGAGCTTTCGCGGCGTATGGAGACAACCAGCCCGGCCTAGGTCTGGCGGAAATTCGCCAGTATCTTGAGCAGGTTGCGCGTAGCGCCGTCCAGCACTTCCAGCGGGCGGTGCACCATGGCGGTGTCGCGCACCAGCGCTGGCTTGAGTGGCAGCAGTTGCACGTCGTGCCGCACATGCGACTCCTGTTCAGACTCCTCCCGCGGCAGCACGGCGGCGCCGTAACCGGCGGCGACCAGGCTCTTGATGGCCTCGGAGTAATTGAGCTCGATGCGCGCACGCGGTGTGAAGCCCGCATCGGCAAACCAGGCCATGGTCATGCGGTACATATGGGTGGGCGTCTCGTTGAAGATCAGCGGCTTGCCGGCCAGCCAGGCCGGCGTGGCGTGTTTCGGCGCCTTCCAGCGCTTGGGCACAAAGGCCATCATCGGGTCGCTGCGCCAGTGCGTGATCATCATGCCGCGCTGCGCGGGCGGCGGCGTGGCAACCAGGCCCACGTCCAGCGTGCCCTGCGCCAGCCGCTCCAGGGTGTCGGCCGACCCCAGGATGCTGACCTCCACGTCGATGTCGGGATGGGCCAGCTCCATGGCCTTGAGCACCTGCGGCAAAAAGTAAACCAACACACCGGTGGTGCTGCCCAGGCGCACGCGGCCGGCGCGGCCTTCGACGTGGCGCTTGACCGCATCGACTGCATCGTCGGCGTCACGCAGCAGGCGGCGGGCCCGCTCCACCAGCACGGCGCCCGCGGGCGTGGGCTCGACCTTGCGGCCGCCCCGCACCACCAGCGGTGTGCCCAGGCGGCTTTCGAGTTCGCTCACGTGCAGGCTCACGGTGGGCTGGGCCAGGTGCAGGCCCTGCGCCGCGGCCGAAAAAGTGCCCAGGTCGGTAATGGCCACCAGCGTACGCAGCTGGTCCAGGTTCAATTCGCGCATGGAAGATGCCTCTAACAGAACCTATCAGAAATACTGATAGTTTTGATCAGAAAACTCAACTTCCACAATACCAGAATAAATTGCACCATGGGCGCCAGGCTTCATCCACACCTTCACTCAAGCACCCAAAGGAGCACCCCATGCCTGCCGCCGCCATTCCCACCGTCACACCGGGCTTCAGCCTCGCAGGCGGCCTGCACCACCTTGCGGGCCTGCTGGCAGCGCTGCCCGGGCTGCTCGCCGGCAGCTGGGCTCGGGAGCGGGCGGCGCCTGCCCGCCTGCAGCAGGACGAACTCATGGCCATGAGCAGCCATGAACTGAGCGACCTGGGCATAGGCCGCAGCGAGATCCCGGCCCTGTTCGGCGAGCCCTCGTCCTGGAGAGTCGACCGGTATTGAGGGCCGGCCCCCGGGGGCGTTGGCGGCCATAAGGCTTGCTGCGAGAATCGGGGCCATGAGCGCCCCTCAAACCCCCAGCAGCTCCTGGCTCAGCGCCGCAGTTATCCGCATTGAGGCCGACTACCAGCGCAGCGCCGACACCCACCTGATTCCCCTGCCGCTGCCGGAGTTCGCCGCGCGCGGCATCGACTTCTACCTCAAGGACGAATCGACACACCCGACCGGCAGCCTCAAGCACCGGCTGGCGCGTTCGCTGTTTTTGTACGCGCTGTGCAACGGCCTGATCCATGAACGTTCCACCATCGTGGAGGCGTCCAGCGGCTCCACCGCGGTCAGCGAGGCCTACTTTGCGCGGCTGCTGGGCCTGCCCTTTATCGCGGTGATGCCGCGCAGCACCTCGCCCGAAAAAGTCGCGCAGATCGAGTTTTACGGCGGGCRCTGCCACTGGGTGGACAGCGCCGCGCAGGTTTATGACGAAGCCCGCAAGCTGGCCCAGGAAACCGGCGGCCACTACATGGACCAGTTCACCTATGCCGAGCGCGCCACCGACTGGCGCGGCAACAACAATATCGCCGAAAGCATGTTCAGCCAGATGGCGCGCGAAAGGCACCCCGTGCCGCGCTGGATTGTGGTGGGCGCGGGCACGGGCGGCACCAGCGCCACCATAGGCCGTTATGTGCGCTACCAGCGCCATGACAGCCGGCTCTGCGTGGCCGACCCGGTCGGTTCGGTCTTTGCCGCCTATCACCGCAGCGGCAATGCAGCCCTCACCGGGGCGGGCTCGCGCATCGAAGGCATAGGGCGGCCCCGTGTGGAGCCTAGCTTTATCCGCACGGTGATTGACCGCATGGTGGAAGTCGCCGACGTGGATTCGGTGGCCGCCATGCAGGCGCTCGCGCAGCTGCTGGGCCGCCGCGTCGGACCATCGACCGGCACCAACCTGGTCGGCATGCTGGCGCTGGCCCACGAGATGCTGGCGCGCGGCGAGCAAGGATCCATCCTGTCGCTGCTGTGCGATTCCGGCGAACGCTACCTGCCGACCTACTACAACGCCCAGTGGGTGGCCGAAAAAATGGGCGACTGCACGGCCGCCCTGGCCGCCATCACCAAGCTCATGCGGCCCGCGCCTGCAGCCTGAGCAAGCTCATGCCTTTGCCGCCGCGCACGCAAGCCCCGCCCGCCCTGCTGCCCAGGCGCGGCCTGCTGCTGGCAGGCGCCGTGCTGGCTGGATGGGGCGCCGCCACCCGGCCAGCGCTGGCCCTGCCGGCCAAAACACTGGCGTTTCCGCGCGACCGGGGCGCCCATCCCGAATTTCGCACCGAGTGGTGGTACATCACGGGCCAGGCCAGCGACCAGGCGGGCAAGCGGGTATTCGGTTTCCAGCTCACTTTTTTCCGCTCGCGCGTGGACACCACCCAGGGCATGGCCTCGAAGTTTGCCGCCAAACAGCTGCTCTTTGCCCACGCAGCCCTCACCGACGTGCAAGGCAAAAAACTCTGGCACGACCAGCGCATTGCACGTGACGGCTTCGGCATAGCCACCGCCGGCGAGCGCGACATGGACCTCAAGCTGCGCGACTGGTCACTCAAAGGCGAGGGCAATAAATACATCGCCGAACTGCCGTCCAGCGACTTCGGGCTCAAGCTGGCATTTGAAGAAACGCAGGAGGTTTTGCTGCAAGGCAAGCAAGGCCTGTCGCGCAAAGGCCCTGACGAAAAGCAGGCCAGCTACTACTACAGCCAGCCGCAGCTCGCCACGCGCGGCAGCCTGCAGCTCAAGGGCCAGGATTTTGCCGTGAGCGGCAAGGCCTGGCTGGACCACGAATGGAGCGAGGAAATCCTGCACCCGAACGCCGCTGGCTGGGACTGGATAGGCATGAACCTCAGCGACGGCAGCGCCCTCACCGCCTTCCGCCTGCGCGCCAAGGACGGCAGCGCGCTGTGGGACGGCGGCTCCTTCCGCTCGGCCAAAGGCGGGCTCTACACCTTCAGCCGAGGCGAGGTGATCTTCAAGCCGGTGCGCCACTGGAAAAGCCCGCTCACGCAAACCACCTACCCGGTGGAATGGATAGTGCGCACCCCCGCCGATTTTTATACCGTGCGCGCCGTCATCGACAACCAGGAACTCGACAGCCGCCAATCCACAGGCGCCATTTATTGGGAAGGTTTGAGTGAGTTGATCGACAGCAATGGCAGGCTTGTGGGGATGGGGTATCTGGAAATGACCGGGTATGCGCGGCCGCTGCGGATGTGAGCCGGGTCTTGCTCCGGCGGGCGCGCCTGCTCCCTCTCTCCTACCTCGTCCTTTCACCGCCCTCTGCTGAGACCTGCTGGCCGGGGGTAGCCCGGCAGCTACTCACTTTTATCGAAACCCGCGATGCGGGTTTTCTTTTGTTCGCCAAAAGGCGCGCTACGCGCGCGGGGTTTGCTCACTTCGCGCAGCGAAGTTACGCAAACACCAAAAGTAAGCAAAAGAAAAGGCGACCCTGGTGTCTGCGTCCCTTCGCTTCGCTACGGGCAGCCTGTGGTGCTCGGTCCAGACGGGGTCAAAAACAACTCGCCTGCGGCTCAAACACGTTTTTGCCCTGATCCGTCTGGACCTCCGCTCCTCGGCGCATACACAAGGGGCCCGAGATACCAAACAGCCAAAGACAAGAAGCCGAATACCTGAAACCACAAGGACACGCCGTGGCGTGTCCTTGTTTGTAGTGATTTTTCTTTGGCATTTGTCTTCTGTCCCCGCTCCCGATTGCCCCGTTCTGGCTGGGCCGAGGAGCGCAGAGACAAGCGGATAAGGGCAAAAACGTGTCTGAGCGAAGCGAGTTGTTTTTGACCCCGCTTGGCTCGAGCACCGCAGGTTGCCCGTAGCGCAGCGCAGGGACCCAGACTGCGGGTCGCCTTTTCTTTGCTTACGTTCTTTTGGCGAAGCAAAAGAAAGTAAGTCGCCCGCCGGGGCGAGACCCGGCCAGCCGCACTCAGCAAGAGAACAGAGGAGATAAGAGAACCGAGGCGCGCCCGCCGGAGCAAGACAACGCAACTGCGCCCAGACTGACTACACTGGTCCCCTGCCCCACAGGTCAATCCTTAGCTCATCAACAACAATGGAATTCCTCACCCTGGTGACTTGCGTCGCCATAGTCGTCTACATCCTCAAACTGTCTGAAGAGCGCCGGCGCATCGCTCTGCTGGGTAGCCACCTGGGCCAATACCAGATCGAAAAACTGATGGAGACCCTGACCGACGGCTACCTGCGCGCGCTGGGGGAAAAAGACCCGGAGCGGCGCGAGCAGGTCTGGAACCAGTTGGCAAACAGCGAGCTCAAGCTGTGCGAGCAATTCACCCGTTTTGCCACCGGCTTTTCCAAGGTCGACGAAGCGAACGCGCGCACGAGCAAGCTGCCGATTACCTTCCCCTTCGCGACCAAGTTGCTGCCGGGCCTGAACTTTGACATGCGAAAAATGCTGGCGGCCCACGCCCAGGGTATTCTGCGTGCGGCGGAAAACAGCGCCCAGCGCACGCCCAAAGACAAGGCCTTCACCATGTCGGCCGAGCTGTTCCTGATGCAGCACAGCTGCCACTGGTTCTGCAAATCCAAAGCCGTGGCTTCGGCACGCATGATGGTGCGGCACAAGACATCGCATGAGCAGCTCGTGGCATCAGTGTCGCCCGAAACGCGTGAGGCCTATCTCGCCTTGACGGGCCGATGATCAAAGCAGGGCGGTGCTGAAATGCTCACCACCATCAGACTACTGCTTTCCATCGTTTTCGGGCCCATGCTCGGCTGGTTTTTTCTTGGCTTTCCATGCGGAATGACGGGTTTGAGACAGAGCGTGGCTTGCGGGCATAACGCCTACATCTGGCTTCCTCTATTTATTCCGCTGGGAATCTTTGTTTGTTGGTATCTGTTGGGTCTCCTCCAGAGATACAGAACAGGAGTCAAACACAAGGAACTTGATCGAAACAATGGTGACAGCTGACATGCCGGTCAGCACAAACGCCGCTGGCATCACCCCGCGGCGAGAACACTTTTCAAGGTAGATACTCTCCCTCAATGACAGCAGACCAGATCTCTGACGTTTATTACGATGAAGCACCAGAAACGGCGTGGGAACGGCTATTGCCTCTGGCGAACTCTGGAAATCCTGTAGCGCAGTTCTATATGGGCCATCTTTGTGATGAACTCTCACCTCGCGATCAGGAGCAGGCATACGCCTGGTACCAAAAGTCCTCTGACGGTGGTTTTCTTGAGGGCACGCATTACCTGGCGAGCTTCACCTACCATGGCATGGGCACCCCGTGCGACGTAGAGGCGGCTTTGATTCTGTTTCGCAAATCAGCCGAAGCCGGCTTGGATGCCTCGCAATGGAAATTGGGCCAGCACCTTCTGCGGTCGGACCAGGGCCGCGAGGAGGCCATTCGCTGGCTCAAGTTGGCGGCGGCACAGGATCACCCTGCCGCCATCGATCTTCTAAGCGAAACCGGCGAGGATATTTGACCGCGCAATCGACACGCCCACAACGGCAAGACACATCCATGCGCGCCCACGGGATAGTCCAGTGATCTAACACTCTTCGGATACGCATCTGAAGGCCTGTCACCCGCGCTACAGCCCGCCGCTGCGGGCCGTCCTATATTTTCGGCATGACACAACCCACCTTGCTCCAGACCCTGCAGGCGGTAAACCAGACCGCATCCTTCAACCGCTGGGCCGGCTTTGAAGTCGTGCAGGCGACGGCCGGCGAAGCCGAGATACGCATGGCCTGGCGTGAGAAAGACATGGGCCAGTACGCGGGCTATCTGCACGCGGGCCTGATAGGCGCGATGCTGGACACAGCCTGCGGCTATGCGGCCGCCACCGTTTCGGGTCGCGTTCTGGCTTCGCACTTTTCAGTGAACTGCCTGGCACCCGCCGTGGGTCGCGGCTTTGTGGCGCGCGGGCGTGTGGTCAGGGCCGGGCGCAAGCAGGTGTTTGCCGCCGCCGAATTGTTTGCTGAGCAGGCAACCGGTGCAGCGCTATTGGTGGCGACCGGCGACGCGATTCTCGTGCCGGTGGAACCGTCCGTCGGACAGCCTTAGTGACCTGAAAACTGCTATCAACGCGCCGACATGGCGTTTCCGACGATCCTAAACATCACGATAATCCGGAATATTCAAGCGCACCAGTTCCTGTGCATTGGCCACCGCCATTTCATCGGCGGCCGCCGCATCGGGAAGCCAATTGAGCGCTCCCGTTCCTTGAAACAGCAACAACCCGTCTTTAAAGCGTCGAGCTTTGGTGAAATTCACCCAGTCGATGCGAACTTCGCTGCTTTGGCCAACTGCGTAGGAGCCAGTTTCCAATAGAGACAACACAATCTGATCGTTATGGAAAGGCGATTTCCGAAATCGCCTCCGAATGATCCATGCGTCGATGGGCCAGCCCAGTAACAGCGTGCCAAGTATGGCGCCACAAATGACCGCAAGGATCGGAGCGTGCTGGTATACCGCAAAAAGCAGGGGGAGTCCAAACACAACCGCCAAAATCCACTTCGACCCAAGAAATGGGCGACGCCACCAAAGTTGCTGGCGATAGCGCAGGAAAGCCGTAAGCAGATGGTCTTCCGAGAAACGAAAACGGTATTCGGCGCGCATTTAAATCTCCGGCATTTCAATTGAAAAGCACACTTTATCGTGTCAGTTGGCCGCTGGCAGGTCCGCTTTAAAGCAAGTGTCCGCGCCCGGTGGAGAGAACGATTGAACGGCTAATGCTTCTCGGCCGCCGCATGCCTGAAGACCTGTCAAGCCCTGCTATCACCGTTCCGAATTCCCCGCAATATGTCCCCCGCGGGCCGATTGAGCTTCTCAATTTCCCGGCCGCCCTTGAGAACATAGTCACCGCCCCAACGCAAATGCTCGTCCGCATACTGCACCCGGACTTCGAGCGCCGGCCACTTCTTTGACAGTGCCTTCACCAGCGGCTTCGGAAAGGACGATGCCGTGGTGAAGCGGACAGTGATCTCATCAGGCCCTGCTTCAACCTTTGAATCCTCGGCGTTCCACTTGGAGCCCCAATGCTTCTTGCACCAGCCGTACCAGGAGCCGAAGCCGTGCTTCTCGATGTTCTCCTGGTATTGGCGCGCGGCCCCCAGGTACATCTCCGCGCAATCGAGGCTGCGAATGCAGGCCAGCAACTGTTCGCGCGATTCGAGCGGGAACGGGTAGCCTAGTTTCGCGGCCGCTTCCTTCCAGGTCCAGTACTTGGCGGGCTCGGTCCAGTCGCCGAAGAGCGCGTCGTAGCCCGTCGTGACGGCGCTGCTCTCTTCAATCTCAAGCTCCGGCGGCATCGGGGTGACCGAATTGAAATCAAACGATCCCGAGCTGAAATGGGCCTCGCGGCAAGAGGCCAGTGAAGCAGGATCACCCGTGATTCGCAGCAGGATAAAAACGGCGTCGGACATGGCGGTGCACTAAGACAAAAAAATACTGGAGAAAGGTTGCAAGAATTTCGGCGGCGAAGCCATTGTGGGACGCTTGAGGTTTGCTACGGGACACGTTGGTTTTGAAAACATTCAAGACACCATCTTCCGGACCTCATGCGGGCGTCCAGGCATGGAACGCACCGATGGCATAGAGCGTGCCAAGCAGCAAGCATATGCCAGAGGAAACGAACCAGAAGGTCGTGGAATTCTCGGGAAACATTGGCCGCAGCAACGGAAAACCGAAAGCGCGAGCCAGAAAGACCACACAAACCGCCGGGAGCACGGCGCCCGTAAACGGCAGCTCGCGAATGAGGCCAGCGGCGGAAAAGGCATAGAGCGACCACACAATGAGAACAGAAGCTATGCACAAGGTGATCAAACCAGGCTTGAGCTTTCCGGCCTCCACGGCGCGCGCCATGCGTTCACCCGCGCCCATGAAGCGGTAGGCGGACGGCCCCATGACGATGCAAGCCAGATGAGCCAGGCCGGCGACCGCTGTGAGCGTACCCCCTGCGATGAGAGCGTAGATACCGGCGCTATGCATGTGATGTGCCCTAAGAAGCGAAAGAGAGGAAAAATTCAGCGTTGCATGAGACACCGAATTTGAAACCAGATCCGCAGCAGCTCGAGCGATGCTTGGGTCGCACAGTCATATGCGGACGCGCCGGCCGGCCAGCGACTCGAGGCAATTGACCTGCCATGCAAACTCGGGCCGGAAGGAGTCAGGGTCAGACACCGCTCCGTAGCCACCTTGACCGTAGACCGAGGCGTATGCGGCGTACTCCGCCGCTTGTAGGGCTTTGCCTGAGAGCGCGTTGGCAACGGCATAGGTTGCGGAGACCGCAGCGTGACCGCACCCATCTATGGACTTTGAGCCTTGATGCTGATTAGCAAAGCGGACAGCCGCTGTGGCAGCGCTGTCCAGTTGTGCGCGAGTGAGGGTACCTTGAAGATACTCGGCAAGAATGGCAAGTTGTTCCAGCACGGCCGGCTCTTCCAAAAGATGCTTCACCCTGAGTGTGCAAGCACTGCCAAACTCGAGTCGCAGGCGCTCGTTGGCAGGTGCTCCGAGATCCAGTTGCCTGGCGAGGCGATCAAGGGCTTCGTTCATGATGATCTGGGCTTGCTTACGCTTCCGTTGCCGACGGCCAGCCTGCGCGTGCCGCGCTGCGAAGACTGGACTGAACGACCAGGCGATGAAACGGGGCAATGAGAAAAATATAGAAACGACCCAGGCGATTATGGCAATGGACAACGGTCGACATAATCAAGTGACGTTTAGCCCCCGGCGACGGCTGACCGGAACACAGAACAGAGAGCCTGAAGTCCAGGTGCTTGTCATCCTCTCCAAGAACCACTTCCGTTGGACTTGTACTGTAAATCTTGAAGATGCCGAGCCGGTCCGCTCCGCTCTGCGTATCCAGCGTCGCGAGATGTTTGGCTGTCTTGAGACCAAAGCCGGCCACGATGGCATCCCGAACCGTCATGAGACGGCTGATCCAGAGCGCTTGATGGGCGAAGATGAACCTCGCCAGCAATTCCGGATTGGTCGATGCGCCGACGGGAAGCTCGATCGAGTACGCGTCGGCGAGATTCATCGAGGCGTAGGCTTTGGCAATCACCGACTCCGGTGGAATCTGCACGGAGGTTGCGTGATGGTGTTCGGTTGACATGTATGCGGTCAGTGGTTCGGTACGATTTTCCACATGGTCGAGAGGACGCCTAACGTAGAAATGAGCAGCGACCGAGCGCCTGCAAGCGCAGCGAGCGGTCGCCAAGGTCGTCCGTCTCGATTTCCCTGCTAGGCATCAGGCCCACTCACGCTCCAGTAGCTTTGGAACCCCTGGCTTCGCATGATGGAACCGGACGGTACTAGGAAGGCTATCCACAGAGCGACAAGAACGTTCACACCAAATATGAACGCTGCCCCACAGGAAGCAAAAACGAGCCATCCCGAGGTGATTCCAAGAGGGGCTGCGACAGCAAGCGGCGTAACCGACATCACGAGAAATGGCAAGACCAGCTGCAGCAGGCAACGCCGCTTCGACATGCCATTAATGTAGGCGGTATAGAAAGTGAGTCGTGAGGGCCAAAATCCAACTACAGAATTGGCGGACAATCCTAATGACGGATGAGCCCCGAGCTGAATCACTAGACCAGACAGCAAAACAGCGATTGCGGCACCAATGACTTGATGCGAAGGCGCAAATTCAATCGCGAATTTTGGACTGAGAATGGCCCAAGCAACAAACAGAGCGAACGCAAAGGCTCCGCCAACTATCGGTGTCACCATCTGAAGCGCCCACATCGGCATGTGTGCGACGCCTTTCCAGTTGCCGCTAATCAATTGCAAATCGCTCAAGGAGTTGGGCGGGGGACCGAGCAAGAGCTTCATGGCTGAGGCCTAACGAGGCTGCAAATAAACCCGGTTTTTACGCACTGAATAGCGGCATTCAATCCTGCGCGAAACGGGGTCTGGGAATTGAGCGTTCATGCCCACAGTGTGCCGCAATTTCGGTCCTCTGCGCGTCCGATGGCGCACCTGGGCCTTTCCGTCTCTCTTCAATCCAATCTTCGTCCCAGGTCAGTACTGGCTGAAGGTGCTGATAAAGAGGACTGCGACGTGTGCCGCTGGGCGCTGGATGTGCACGCCAGGGGCAACTACAACAAGGTAGCCCGCACACT
Organism: Polaromonas sp. P3_B1; assembly: GCF_056402935.1. Lineage (NCBI taxonomy): Bacteria > Pseudomonadati > Pseudomonadota > Betaproteobacteria > Burkholderiales > Comamonadaceae > Polaromonas > Polaromonas sp. P3_B1. The sequence goes on along the minus strand of NZ_JBFUGK010000008.1, from coordinate 43,935 downwards.
GCCCAACAAGCTGGCGCGGATTTGCTCGCCGCTTCTAGAGTCTGCCTGCTTACTCGACCAACTCCTGGAGCTGGGTTCGGTATTCGCATTAAAGCCTTGGCACCGAGAAAACTGACCTGCACTGGGTCCGTTTTGTGCCCGATGGCATGGCCGCAACGGCCACATGACGCATCCACACGACATGGGCGGACGCGACAATTTGATAGCTCCTCAAAAAAAACGGCGCCCAAGGCGCCGTGTTCGTTCCAGCTTCATGCAAAAGGCGTCAGTGCGCCCCAGCCGCAGCGTCCGCACTCCCCGCCCCGGCATGCGTGGGCCGCGTCAGAAACACCAGCGGAATCAGCAGCAAAAAGATCAGCGCCGACACATAAAACACGTCGTTGGCCGCGAGCATATAAGCCTGCTGGTCGGCCAGGCGATTGATGGTGCCCAGGGCTTGTTCTGGCGTGAGGCCGGCGGCAGCCAAGCCATTGAGCGCGCTGTTGGTCGCGCTGCTGCCCTGGTTCACATACTCGCTGATCTGCGCATGGTGCATGGCCGCGCGGTCCTGCCAGATGGTGGTGGCGATGGAGGTGCCAAAGGAGCCGGCCGTGATGCGCACAAAATTCGACAGGCCCGACGCCGCCGGGATCTTCTCAGGCGCAATACCCGACAGCGTGATGGTGACCAGCGGGATGAAAAAGAAGGCCATGGCCACGCCCTGGATGATGGTCGGGATCATGATGGTCTGGAAGTCGGCCTGGGTGTTGAAGTGCGAACGCATCCACAGCACCAGCGCGAACACCATGAAGGCAAAGGCGGCGAAGCGGCGCGGGTCGACCTTGGCGATGTTCTTGCCGACCACGGGCGACAGCAGCAAGGCAAAAGCACCGACGGGCGCCAGAACCATGCCGGCCTGCGTGGCGGTGTAGCCCATGTACTGCTGCAGCCACAGGGGCAGCAGCACCACGTTGCCGAAGAAAAGGCCGTAGCCCACCGACAGCGCGAGTGCGCCGGCCCAGAAGTTGCGCCTCTTGAACAACGTCAAGTCCACCACCGGGTGCTCTTCAGTCAGTTCCCAGATCACGAAGGCCGCCAGGCCGACCAGCGCGATGATGCCCAGCGCGATGACTTCACCGGAATGGAACCAGTCGAGCTCCTGGCCCTTGTCGAGCATGATCTGCAAGGAGCCGACCCAGACCACCAGCAGCGCCAGCCCCACGGAGTCGATGGGCAGCTTTTTGGTGGGGCTTTCGCGTTTGCGGAAGATGCTCCAGGTGATGAAGGCCGCGCCGAAGCCGACGGGAATGTTGATGTAAAAAATCCAGGGCCATGAGATGTTGTCGGTGATCCAGCCGCCCAGCAGCGGGCCCATCACCGGCGCGATCAGGGTCGTCATGGACCACAGCGCCATGGCCAGCCCCGCCAGCGCTTTGGGGTAGCTCGACAGCAGCAAAGCCTGCGACAGCGGGATCATGGGCCCGGCCACCAGGCCCTGCAGCACGCGCAGAAAGATCAGCGTGGTCATATTGGGCGCCAGGCCGCACAGCCAGGAGGTGAGCACGAACAGCATGACGCTGGCGGTGAAGAGACGCACCTGGCCGAAGCGCTGCGACAGCCAGCCGGTGAGCGGCACGGCAATCGCGTTGGCCACGCCGAAGCTGGTGATGACCCAGGTGCCCTGGTTGGGGCTCACGCCCAGGTCGCCGGCGATGGCGGGCAGCGACACGTTGGCAATCGACGTGTCGAGCACGTTCATGAAGGTCGCGGCCGACAGGGCCAGCGTGCCCCACAGGCGGGCCGATCCCGTCAGCGGCGGGGGTGGGATGTAAGCGGTAGCAGGTGCGGAAGCCATGAAAGCCTTGCGAAGATGGGCGGGTGGAAACCGCGATGAGAGTTCGTCGCGGTTACGCTTGCTTGAACTGCGGTCTGGGGCTTAGCGCGGCGCCTGGTTGCCGGCCAGCGACAGCGTGTGGCTGAACGCGAGGGTCTGAGCATCGCCGACGGCCTGGGCCGGCAAAGCGGCCCCGCCCACAGGGATTGCCGGCTTGGCCGGGTCCGCGGATTTGGCGGCCTTGGCCGACTTCACCACAGCCTTGCCGGTGTTGGCGGCAATCACGCGTTGCACGTCCTTATCGGCGGCATCATCTTGCGCGCCGTAGGTCTGGGAATGCGCCACGGCGCCGTCACGCGGCGCATCGGCCAGCGTCTTGCCGTCTTTGTTGCTCACATCGACTTCGGCTTCCATGGACAGGCCCACGCGCAGCGGGTTCTCGGCCAGCTGTTTGGCGTCCAGCGCGATGCGCACCGGCACACGCTGCACCACCTTGATCCAGTTGCCGGTGGCGTTCTGCGCGGGCAGCAACGCGAAAGCCGCGCCGGTGCCGACACCCAGGCCCGCGACGGAGCCCTTGTATTCGACCTTCTTGCCATACAGGTCGGCCACCAGGGTGACGGGCTGGCCTATGCGGATGTTGCGCAACTGCACTTCCTTGAAGTTGGCATCGACCCAGACCTGCTTGAGCGGGATGATGGACATCATGGGCGTGCCGGCGGCCACGCGCTGGCCGAGCTGCACCGTGCGCTTGGCGACGTAACCATCGACCGGCGCGAGCAGGCCGGCGCGCTGCGTGGCCAGGTAGGCTTCGCGCACCTTGGCGGCCGCCACCTGCACGCTGGGGTGCTGCTCAATGCTGGTGCCTTCGGTCAGGGCCTGGTTGCTGGCGAGCTGTTCGCGCGCGGCGACCACACCGGCCTGCGCTGCGGCCAGGGCGCTTTTGGCGGCGTCCAGTTGCGTGCGGGCATGGTTGAGTTCTTCGCCGGACACCGCGCCGTTGCCGGTGAGGGACTGGCGGCGCTTCAGGTCGTCGCTGGCGCGGGCGATGTCGCTTTGCGCCTTGACCACGTCGGCATCGCGCAAGGCGATCTGCGCGGCCAGCGTGCCGTTGTTGGCGTAGAGCGTGCGCACCTGGCGCACGGCCTGGGCCAGCGCGGCTTCGGCCTGCTCGAGCGCGACCTTGGCATCGGCCGGGTCCAATTGCACCAATGCCTGGCCGGCTTTCACGAAGTCGGTGTCGTCGGCCATGATGGCCATGACAGTGCCGCCGATTTGCGGCGTGATCTGGATCACATTGCCCTGGACGTAGGCGTTGTCTGTGGTTTCGTAATGGCTGGCCACCAGGTACTCATAAGCACCCCAGCTCAAACCGGCCACGGCCACGACGGCAGCCAATGCGGTCAGCGCTTTTTTGCGCTTGGGGTTGCCGGCGGGTGCGGGCGTTGGGGAAGGCGTGGTCGCGGTGGAAGCTGCGGTAGCCGGGGAATTGGAGGATTCAGTAGCGCTCATGTTTGTGACCTGCTGTTATGTATTGAGGTATTGCTATTGGTTGATCGTCTGAAGCGGTTCAGTGAGTGGCGAGGGCTGCCTGGCGTTCAGCGGGCACCGACTGGCCGGGGGTGTAACCACCGCCCAACGCGCGTATCAGCGCAACCTGCGTGTCCAGCGCGCGGGCCGAGAGGTCTACCGCGAGCCGGCGCTGGGCCAGCACACTGGTTTCCGCCGTGAGCACGTTGAGGTAGTTGCCCAGGCCTGCCTTGTAGCGCTGCACTGCAATGTCGTAAGCGCTTTCGGCGGCTTCCTGGGCGGCGCGCTGCTCGGCCTGCTGGCGAACGATGGCCTGTGAAGAAGCCACCTGGTCGGCAACGTCGCGCACCGCGTCGATGACGGCGGCGTTGTAGCTTTCCACCGCGGCATCGAGGTCGGCGGTCTTGCCGCGCAGGTTGGCGCGCAGGCGGCCCGCGTCAAAAATCGGCAGGCGCAGCGCTGGGCCCACGCCCCACTGCCGGCTGCCCGAATCGACCAGGTTGCCCAAACCTATGCTGGAGAAACCGGCGAAGGCGACGAGGTTGATATTGGGATAGAACTGGGTCTTGGCATTGGCCACGTCTTTGGACGAAGCCTCGACACGCCAGCGCGCGGCGGCGATGTCGGCGCGGCGGCCCAACAGGTCGGCGGGGATGGTGGCGGACACCGCGACGTTTTTGATCGAAGCCTGCGCCGACGGCGTCAGCCTGGCGGCGCCGTCAGGCTGGCCGACCAGCGCGCCCAGCGCATTGCGCGTGAGGGCCATCTGCTCGAGCAGGGTTTCGAGCTGCAGGCGCGCCTCGGGCAGGCCGCCTTCGCTCTGGCGCAACTCAAGCCGGGTATCCAGGCCGGCGTCCACGCGGTCACGCACCAGCTTCAGCGTTTCCTCGCGTTGCGCGAGCGTGCGGCGCGCCACGTTGGCTTGCTCATTGAGGCGCACCAATTGGAAATAGGTACGCGCGACATTGCTGGCCAGCAGCACGCGCGCGGCCTGGGTGTCGGCTTCGGCGGCCTGGGCGCTGCCCAGTGCGGCATCGAGCGCCGCGCGGTTTTTGCCGAAGAAATCCAGCTCCCAGCTGGCGTTGAGCTGGGCCGTGCCGCTTTCGCGGATGGAGCCTGCCAGCGGCGGCGGCACCGCGCCGTTGGCGGTGTAGCGCTGGCGGGTCAGGTCGAGTTGGCCGGTGAGTTGCGGCAAGGTGGCGGCGTCGGCCACTTCGATCACGGCCTGCGCGCGCGCCAGGCGTGCTTGCGCCAGCTTGAGGCTGGGGCTGGTTTGCAGGGCTTGGGCGACCAGGGTGTTGAGCTGCTCGTCGCCGAAGTCGCGCCACCATTCAGCGGCCAATGGCGCCTGCGCCGTGGCCTGCGCACCGGAGTCTGGGTTGGCCTTCAAGCCCAGCGAAGGCGCATCGCGCAGGCTGGCTTGGGGCGTGATGCCGGACATGTCGGCGCAGCCGGTCAGGCCCGTAGCCATCAGGCCCACGGCCACCACGCTGGCGGCAGCTACCAGAGCCATGCGGAAGGAGGCGCGCCAGACCGGCAGGGTCTCGCCGGCAGTTAGCGGCGACGCGCCTGAGTTGGCGGAGATGTCGGAATCCATGGGAAAGGAACAGGTGTTATTTGTCATGTTGTTCATTCGCTGCTTGGAGGGTGTGCGCGGTTTCAAGAATGCGGCGCAGATAGCCCTTGAGGTTTTGCCACTCCTCGACCGAGAAGCCGGCCAGGTGGGCGTTCTGCACACGGCTGAGCACGGCGGGGATTTCCTTGGCGGCTTCGCGGCCTTCGGGCGTGAGCTCGATGTTCACCACGCGCCGGTCGTCGCTGGAGCGGATGCGGCGGCAAAAACCCTTGGCTTCGAGCCGGTCCAGCAGGCGGGTCATGGAGCCGGCGTCGAGCTGGCATTGGCGCGCCAGTTCGGCCACGGTGGAGGCCTTGCCGAGGTAGAGCTTGAGCATGGGCACCCATTGGGCGTTGGTCAGGCCCTGGGGCTCGAGCTCGCGCGCGACCTGCTGGGAGACGCTGTTGATGATCTGGCGCATCAGGTAGCCGGTGCTTTGGCCGGCGTCGTAGTCGTTCGCGCAGTAAAACTCGGCCGGCAGGCCGCAAAGTGCGGGGCCGGGAGCTTCAGGGCGGGGGGATTTTGCATTCATGGGTCCGAATAATACATGCCTAGACAAATAATGTCAAGGCTGTGTTTGTTTTGGCAAATTATTGACCTAATTTTGACTAAACTCACCCAATGGCGACACTCCCCCCCTCCTCCGGCCCCAAAGGCTCACCCCGCTCCCTCTCGGGCCTGCTGCCTTTTCTGCGTCCCTACCGAGGCCGCATCCTGCTGGCCGCGGTCTTCCTGGTGCTGGCCGCGGTGGCGACCCTGGTGTTCCCGCTGGCCTTGCGCGGCCTCATCGACGGCGGCTTCAGCGCGGCCGGCAAGGGCGAGCAACTGATGGCCTTGCGCACGCATTTCTTCGAGCTGTTTGCCGTGGCCGCCGCGCTGGGGCTTTTTTCGGCCGGCCGTTTTTACATGGTGAGCTGGCTGGGCGAGCGCGTGACAGCCGATTTGCGCAATGCGGTCTATGCCCATGTACTACGGCAAAGCCCGGAATTTTTTGAGACCACGCAGACCGGTGAGGTCCTGTCGCGCCTGACCGGCGACACGACGCTGGTGCAGACCGTGGTGGGTTCATCGCTCAGCATGGGCCTGCGCAATGCCGTGATGGGCGTGGGCGCGCTGGGCATGCTGGTCTATACCAACCCCTACTTGATGGTGCAGGTGCTGGGCGTGCTGGTGCTGATCGTCGCGCCCTCGGTGTGGTTCGGCCGGCGCGTGCGCAAGCTCTCGCGCGCCAGCCAGGACCGCGTGGCGGACTCCAGCGCAATCGCCGCCGAGGTGCTCAATGCGATTCCGGTGGTGCAAAGCTATACCGCCGAGGCGCGCGAGGCCGAACGCTTCGACCAGTCGACCACCCGGGCCTTCAACACCGCCGTGCGCCGCGCCTGGGCGCGCTCGGCACTGGTGGCCTTCATCATCATCGCCACCTCTGCGGCGCTGCTGTGGGGCCTGTACCAGGGCACCCAGGCCGTGATGCGCGGAGACATCACGGCGGGCCACCTGGGCCAGACCGTGGTCTACGTGATCATCCTGGCCAGCGCCGCTGCCGTGCTGGGCGAGGTCTATGGCGACCTGCTGCGCGCGGCGGGCGCGACGGAGCGCTTGATGGAGCTGCTGGCCTCGCGCTCACCGGTCACCTCGCCAGCCCAGCCTGTGCCGCCACACATCACACAGGCGGGCAGTGCAATCCGGTTTGAAGCCCTGACCTTTCACTACCCTTCACGCCCTGCGCAGGCCGCGCTCAGCGATTTCAGCCTGAGCGTGGCGCCCGGCGAAACCGTGGCCATCGTCGGGCCCAGCGGCGCGGGCAAAAGCACGGTGTTCCAGTTGCTGCTGCGGTTTTACGACCCGGCCTCGGGCCGCATTGAACTTGATGGCGTTCGCACGGCCGACATGTCATTGGAAGACCTGCGAGCCCGCATAGGCATCGTTCCGCAGGACGCGGTGATCTTCTCCACCAGCGCGCTTGAAAACATCCGCTACGGCAAGCCCGGGGCCAGCGATGAAGAAACCCGCGCCGCCGCGAAAGCCGCCTTCGCGCATGAGTTCATCATGGCCCTGCCCGAGGGCTACGACACCTTCCTGGGCGAGCGCGGCGTGCGGCTTTCCGGCGGGCAGCGCCAGCGCATCGCGATCGCGCGGGCCATGCTGAAGAACTCGCCGCTGCTGCTGCTCGACGAAGCCACCAGCGCGCTCGATGCCGAAAGCGAGCGCATGGTGCAGGCCGCGCTGGAGTCGGCCATGAAGGGCCGCACCACGCTGGTGATCGCCCACCGCCTGGCCACGGTGCAGCAAGCCGACCGCATCCTGGTGCTGGACCACGGCCGGCTGGTGGAGCAAGGCACGCACATCGAACTGGTGAATCGGGGTGGCGTTTACGCGCGGCTGGCGGCCTTGCAGTTCACGGTATGAGGCCCGCCGACACGGCAGCCCCGAGCCGGCAGCTGAATTCAAGTCCGACGATATGCATTATTTGCATAGATCGTGGTGCACAATGCCTTGGACTATTCGGAGGCGGGCTTTTAAGCTCCGTGCACTGAGTTTCACCAAGACATCCCACAAGGAGTTTTCATGTCGCACGCCTCATCCGGCCCCGTCCCCGCGGGCTCCCACCCCCTGCCCTCCTACCTCCAGGCCGACAACCTCGGCCCCTGGGGCAATTACCTGCAACAGGTCGACCGCGTCATCCCCCATCTGGGCAGCCTGGCGCGCTGGGCCGAGACGCTCAAGCGCCCCAAGCGCGTGCTGATCGTCGACGTGCCCATCCACATGGATGACGGCACCGTGGCCCACTTCGAGGGCTACCGCGTGCAGCACAACGTCTCGCGCGGCCCCGGCAAGGGCGGCGTGCGCTTTCACCAGGACGTCACGCTGTCGGAAGTGATGGCCCTGTCGGCCTGGATGTCCGTCAAGAACGCGGCGGTCAACGTGCCTTACGGCGGCGCCAAGGGCGGCATACGCGTGGACCCCAAGAAGCTCTCCCGCGGCGAGCTCGAGCGCATGACGCGCCGCTACACCAGCGAGATCGGCATCATCATCGGCCCCAACAAGGACATCCCCGCGCCCGACGTCAACACCAACGACCAGATCATGGCGTGGATGATGGACACCTACTCGATGAACACCGGCTCCACCTCCACTGGCGTGGTCACCGGCAAGCCGGTGGACCTGGGCGGCTCACTGGGCCGGCGTGAGGCCACGGGCCGCGGCGTCTACACCGTGGGTGTGGAAGCGGCCAAACACATAGGCCTGGACATCGCGACATCGCGCATCGCGGTGCAGGGTTTCGGCAATGTGGGCGGCGTGGCGGGCAAGCTGTTTGCCGAAACCGGCGCGCGCGTGGTGGCGGTGCAGGACCACGGCGGCACGATTTACCGCGAAGCCGGCCTGGACGTGCCGGCGCTGCTCAGGCATGTGGAAGCCAACGGCAGCGTGGCCGGTTTCCAGGAGGCCGAAGTCATCGCCAACGACAAGTTCTGGGACGTCGAGTGCGACATCCTGATCCCTGCAGCACTCGAGCAGCAGATCACCGAAGCCAACGCCGGCCGCATCAAGGCCCGCATGATCATCGAAGGCGCGAACGGCCCGACCACCCCGGCGGCCGACGACATCCTGCATGACCGCAACATCCTGGTGCTGCCGGACGTGATCGCCAACGCCGGCGGCGTGACGGTCAGCTACTTTGAATGGGTGCAGGATTTCTCCAGCTTCTTCTGGGACGAGGAAGAAATCAACAAGCGCCTGGTCAAGATCATGAAAGACGCTTTCGCCGGCGTCTGGCATGTGGCGCAAGACCAGAAGGTCAGCCTGCGTACCGCGACCTTCATCGTGGCCTGCAAACGCATACTGCACACCCGCGAACTGCGCGGCCTCTACCCCTGATGGACCATGCGCCCGACGGCCCTGGCGACGGGCGGCCTGCGATGGCCGCTTTTCGCCAGCCCGCGGCCGCATTGTTTCTGGGCGCCGTGGTGGCAGCACTCGCTGCGCTGCTGGGGCCTTTGCTCGACGGCCCGGCCATCGCGCGCTGGTCCGTGCAAAGCTATGAGGACGAAAACCTGCGCGCCGCCTTCGCGCTGATCGCCATCCGCCACCTGCCAATTTTCTTGCTCGCGGTGGCGGCCGGCAATGCGGTCTACAGGCTGCTCAAAAACACCTCGCTCGCCCTGGTGGCGATCAGCAGCCTGCCGTGGCTGATCTATGTCGTCGTGACCGGCACCCTGGACTCCATGGCCGTCGGCGAAAGCCCATTCAGCTGGGTAAGTTATGAGCCGGCCTATTTCATCTGGCCGCATTTTGTCGCCATACCGCTGGGGCTTTATGCGGCGAGCCGCATGGTGCGGCGCCGCCGGATGGCAGTGCCCAGTTGAGCCGTTACTGCAGCGTTTCCTTGACCGCCGCCGGCAGCGGCAAAGGCACCACCTCGATGCCTTCCTCCAGCAACTCAACGGTTTCACGCATGCTGGCCTGGCCGCGTATGCTGCGCGCTTCCTGCTCGCCGTAGTGCATGCGGCGCGCCTCGTCGGCAAAGCGCGTTCCCACATCCTCGGTATTGGCGATCACATGGCGCAAGGCCTGCAGGAATGCGGCTTGCTGCGCCTGGTTGGCGCCGGCCGGCATTCCGGTGGCGGTGGTCATGTTGCGCGCCGTGGTGCCTTCCTCTGCATTCACGGCAGTGGAGGACGAGGGGGATTGTTTTGCGCCGGCATCCGGGTCCTGGCGGCCGCCGAGATTCAGTCGCGGTGCGCTCGGGAGTTTTTGCACGCTTTTGTCGGCGCACAGGGGGCATTCGACCAGGCCGCGCGACAGCTGGCTCTGGAAATCGTCTTCGGACGCAAACCAGCCTTCAAACGCATGCTGGTGCGAACACTGGAGATTCAGGACCTTCATGGGCGGATTATCGCCGGGGAGTCAGGCAATGGCGGGCTGCCAGTCCAAAGCCCATGCGCCCGACAACACGTTTTGCAGCCACAAAGCGCCTGTGAGCGTCTTCGCGTCGGTCACGCGGCCGTCCGCACAGCAGGCCAGCAACTCGGCGGGGGTGGCGGTAAACACATCGAGGAACTCTCCGGCGTCGAGCTTGCGGGCGCCCTGGACCAGTCCACGCGCAAACCAGATATCGATGAACTCCGTCGAATAGGAGATCACCGGGTGCAGCACACCGGCACGCGCCCATTCGCGTGCGGTGTAGCCGGTTTCCTCCAGCAACTCACGCTGGGCGCAGGCCAGCGAACCCTCGCCCGGGTCCAGCTTGCCCGCGGGAAACTCGACCATGACGGCCTGCACGGGGTAGCGGTATTGGCGCTCCAGCACCAGGCGGCCGTCGTCGCATTGGGCGACGATCATCACGGCGCCGGGGTGGATGATGTATTCGCGCGTCGCCTGCGTGCCGTCGGGCAGGCCGACGGTGTCGCGCATGGCATGGAGGAAATTGCCCTTGAGGATTTCCGTGGAAGCCAGCCGGGTCTCCACAAGGTGCGCATCGGCCGCCTTGCCGGTTTCAGCGCCGTCCGGTACGGCTTTCTTCATGGCCGGTGCTTGAACAGGTAACGCCAGGTGAAACCGGGAAAAGCGAAGGTGATGAAGAGCGCACCGGTGATGGCGTAAAACTCCCAGCCCTGTGGCGCGATCTGGCCGGTACGCTGCTCAAGATAGAGGCCCAGGCCTCCAATGAGGAAGTACCAGACGACCATCTCACCCAGCCGGATCGCGAGGTTTTTGGGCTGCTTGAGCGCGTAGACCGCGAACAGGCGGTTGCTGATGAATGGCAGGTTGGCCGCCAGCAAGGCCAGCAACACCACCAGCCAGACCGAAGCCGTTTGCGTCATGAGCCCAGGGACTTGACGATGCTGCTGATCGACTGGGCGCACAGTGTCATCAAGCCGCCGGGCAGCATGCCCAGGATCAGGATGAGAGCGCCGTTGATCGCGAGCACCACCTTGGCATCCGTCGGTCCGGAGACCGGCTGGGCATTGTGGGCCAGCGGCGCATCAAAGTACATGACCTTGACCACGCGCAGGTAGTAGAAAGCGCCGACCAGCGACATGACCACGGCGAAAACAGCCAGCACGACATAGCTGGTTTGCTGCGACGAGATCAAAGCCTGCAGCACGGACAGCTTGGCATAAAAGCCGACCAGCGGCGGCAAACCGGCCAGCGAGAACATGCAGATGGCCATCACGCCCGCGTACAGGGGGCTACGCTGGTTCAGGCCGGCCAGATCGGCGATGTCCTCGGATTCATGGCCGGCCCGTGCCAGCAGCATGATGATGCCGAAGGCGCCAAGCGTGGTGAGCACATAGGTCAGGGCGTAGAACATGGCCGCGCTGTAGGCGGACTCGGTGTTGAGTTCGTTGCCGTTGACCACGCCGGCCAGAAGGCCGAGCAGCAGGAAACCCATCTGGGAGATGGTCGAGAAGGCCAGCATGCGCTTCAAGTTGGACTGGGCGATGGCGGCCAGATTACCTATCAGCAGCGAGCCTATCGCCATCAAGGCCAGCATCTGCTGCCAGTCGATCGCCAGCGGCAACAGGCCCTCGACCAGCAGGCGTATGCAGATCGCAAAGGCAGCGAGCTGCGGCGCGCCGCCTATCAGCAGCGTCACCGCCGTGGGCGCGCCCTGGTAAACGTCCGGCAGCCACATGTGGAAAGGCACGGCCCCCAGTTTGAAGGCCAAGCCGGCCACGATGAAGACGAGGCCGAAAATCAGCACCTGGTGCCTGACCTGGCGGCTGGCAATGGCATTGAACACTTCGTTGAGGTCCAGCGAGCCAGTCGCGCCGTACAGCATCGACAGGCCGTAAAGCAGGAAACCCGAGGCCAGCGCGCCGAGCACGAAATACTTCATGGCCGCTTCGGTGGCGATGGCGTTGTCGCGGCGCAGGGCCACCAGCGCGTAGCTGGACAGCGTAAGCAGCTCCAGCCCCATGTAGATCACCAGGAAGTTGTGGCCCGAGATCATCGCGAACATGCCCAGCAGGGCGAACAGGCTCAGCGTGAAGAATTCACCGCCGCGCAGCATCTCGCGGTCAGCCGCGTAGGGCCGGCCGTACACCAGCGTGATCATCACGGCAATGCAGGCAAAGCACTTGAGCCAGGCGCCCATGGGGTCGACGACCACCATGTTGCCGAAGCCGTAGAAGGTCTGCCCGCCCACCGCATAGGCGGCTTCCATGGCGGCCACCGCGGCCAGCGTCAACAGCGTGAGCACATAGGTCAGCGTGCGCTGGGGCGTCTTCACGCCCAGGTCCACCAGCGCGATCACGCAGGCCATGGTGAGGAGTACGAGTTCGGGGTAAACCGAGATCCAGGAGAGTTTGTCTATCATCTGAATTCTTTGTAGTGGTCAGCTTCAGTTCAGCTTGGAGACCGCGACATGCTTGAGCAAGTCGGCGACCGACGTGTTCATCACGTCCGTGAACGGCTTGGGATAGATACCCATGAACAGCACGGCGATGGCCAGCAGCGCCAGCATCAGGAACTCGCGGCTGTTGATGTCGGTGAGCGCCTTGACGTCCTCATTGGCCACGGGGCCGAGATAGACGCGCTTGTACATCCACAAGGTATAGGCTGCACCAAAAATCAGCGCAGTGGCCGCCGCTCCGCCGATCCAGAAGTTGTATTTGACGGCGCCCAGGATCACCATCCACTCGCCGACAAAACCGGCTGTGGCCGGCAGGCCGCAGTTGGCCATGGCAAAGAGCAGCGCGAAGGCCGCGAACTTGGGCATGGTGTTGACCACGCCGCCGTAGCTGGCGATTTCGCGAGAGTGGACGCGGTCATACAGCACGCCGATGCACAGGAACATCGCGCCCGACACAAAACCGTGGGCAATCATCTGCACGATGCCGCCGGAGACGCCGAGGTCGTTGAAGATGAAAAAGCCGAGCGTGACAAAACCCATGTGGGCCACCGATGAATAGGCCACCAGCTTTTTCATGTCCTGCTGCACCAGGGCCACCAGGCCGACGTAGACGACGGCGATCAGCGACAGCGCGATCATGAGCCAGGCCCATTCATGCGCGGCATCCGGCGCGATGGGCATGGAGAAACGCAGGAAACCGTAAGCCCCCAGCTTCAGCATGATGGCCGCCAGCACGGCGGAGCCACCCGTGGGCGCCTCGACGTGCACGTCGGGCAGCCAGGTGTGGACCGGCCACATCGGCACCTTGACGGCAAAGGCCGCGAAGAAGGCGAAGAACAGCAGCGTCTGTATCGTGCCGCCCAGCGGCAGCTTGTGCCAGGTCAGGATGTCGAAGCTGCCGCCCGACTTGTTGTACAGGTAAATCAACGCCACCAGCATCAACAGCGAGCCGAGCAAGGTGTAGAGAAAGAACTTGAAGGCCGCGTAAATCTTGTTGGGACCGCCCCAGATGCCGATGATGAGGTACATCGGGATCAGCGTGGCTTCAAAGAACACGTAGAACAGGATGCCGTCCAGCGCCGAAAACACGCCGATCATGAGCCCGCTCAGGATCAGGAAGGAAGCCATGTACTGGTTCACGCGCGTCGTGATGGCTTCCCAGCTGGCGATGACGACCACCACGTTGATGAAGGCCGTGAGCAGCACGAACCACAGCGAGATGCCGTCCACGCCCACGTGGTAGTTGACGTTGAAGCGCTGGATCCAGCCGGCCTTCTCCACGAATTGCATGGCCGAAGTGCCCAGCTCGAAGCCGCTGTACAAAGGCAGCGTGACCAGGAAACTGACGACCGCGCCTATCAGCGCGACCCAGCGAACGCTGCGCGCCTGCTCGTCACGGCCCAGCGCCAGCAGAACCACACCGAAAACAATCGGTGTCCAGATCGCAAGACTCAACAAACCCATTCTTGTTCTTCCTTGATTTTGTTGAACTGATCAGCGATTGAGCCAGACGAAATACGTCATCAACACAAACACGCCAACAATCATGCCGAAGGCATAGTGGTAGATGTAACCAGACTGCAACCGGCGCACCACGCCGGAGACCCAGCCGACCACTTTCCAGGAGCCGTTGACCAATGCGCCGTCGATCAGCTTCTGGTCGCCGCCCTTCCAGAGCGCGGTGCCGAGCAGGCGGGTGCCGCGGGCCAGCACGTTTTCGTTGAACCAGTCGAAGTAGTACTTGTTGTCGAGCAGCGTGAACACGGGCATGAACATGCGCTTGATCGCGGCCGGCAGGGCCGGGTTGACCATGTACATATACCAGGCCAGCACCGAGCCGCCCAAGGCCAGCCAGAACGGTGGCGCCATCAGGCCATGCAAGGCCATCTGCGCCGGCCCGTGGAACAACTCCTTGAGTTCTTCCATGGCGTGGTGTTTTTCAAGGTTCACGAAGATGGCGTCCTTGAAGAACCCGCCGTACAGCATGGGCTCTATCGTCATGAAGCCGATCACCACCGACGGAATCGCCAGCAGGATCAACGGCACCGTCACCACCCAGGGGGATTCGTGCGGTTCATGGTGTTCGCCATGGTGGCCGTGGTCGTCGTGGCCATGGTGGTGCGCGTCGGGATTCTGGTCGAAGCGCTCCTTGCCGTGGAACACCAGGAAATACAGGCGGAAGGAATAAAAAGCCGTCACGAAGACGCCCGCCAGCACCGCGAAGTAAGCGAAACCGGCGCCCGCGAGGTGGCTTTCATGCACGGCTTCGATGATGCTGTCCTTGGAGTAGAAACCCGCGAACAAAGGCGTGCCTATCAGGGCCAGCGTACCCAGCAGCGAGGTGATCCAGGTGATGGGCATGTACTTGCGCACGCCGCCCATCCAGCGGATGTCCTGGTTGTGGTGCATGCCGATGATGACCGAGCCAGCCGCCAGGAACAGCAGCGCCTTGAAGAAGGCATGGGTCATCAGGTGGAACACCGCGACGGAATAAGCCGAAGCGCCCAGCGCGACCGTCATGTAGCCCAGCTGCGAGAGCGTTGAATACGCGACCACGCGTTTGATGTCGTTCTGGATGATGCCGAGAAAGCCCATGAACAGGGCCGTGATGGCGCCTATCACCATGATGAAGCTCAGCGCGGTGTCGCTGAGTTCGAACAGCGGCGACATGCGCGCCACCATGAAAATGCCTGCCGTCACCATGGTGGCCGCGTGGATCAGCGCGGAGATGGGGGTCGGGCCTTCCATGGAGTCGGGCAACCAGACATGCAGCGGAAACTGCGCCGACTTGCCCATGGCGCCAATGAAAAGGCAGATGCAGGCCACGGTGATCAGCATCCAGCCGGTGCCGGGGAATGTCAGCTTGGAGAGTTCTTCAGCCTTGGCAAAAGCCTCGCCGTAATTGAGCGTTCCGGCATAGGCGGCGATCAGGCCGATGCCGAGTATGAAGCCGAAGTCGCCCACGCGGTTGACCAGGAAGGCCTTCATGTTGGCGAAGATGGCGGTGGGTTTGTTGAACCAGAAACCGATCAGCAGGTAGGACACCAGGCCCACGGCCTCCCAGCCGAAGAACAGCTGCAGCATGTTGTTGCTCATCACCAGCATCAGCATGGAGAAGGTGAACAGCGAGATGTAGGCGAAGAAGCGGTTGTAACCCTCGTCTTCTTCCATATAGCCTATGGTGTAGATGTGCACCATCAGGGACACAAAGGTCACCACGCACATCATCATGGCCGTGAGGCCGTCGACCAGGAAGCCGATTTCCATCCTCAGGCCGCCGACGTTCATCCAGGTGTAAAGCGTTTCATTGAAACGCGCGCCGTCGATGGCCACGCTCTTGAGCGTCATCGCGGAAATAATGAAGGCCACCAGCACGCCAAGAATGGTGAGGCTGTGCGACAGGCGCCGGCCTATCCAGTTGCCGCCAAAAGAGGTGCCGAGGATACCGGCCGCCAGTGCGCCGGCCAGGGGTGCCAACGGAACGGCCAGCAGGGCCGATGCTGAGAGGGTTTGACTCATTTACTTTAGCCCTGGAGCGTGTTGAGTTCGTCGACGTTAATGCTGGACTTGTTGCGGAACAGCAGCACCAGGATGGCCAGGCCTATGGCCGATTCGGCCGCGGCGACGGTCAGGATGAAGAACACAAAAACCTGGCCGGCCATGTCGTTCAGGTAGTACGAGAAGGCCACAAAATTCATGTTGACCGCCAGCAGCATGAGCTCGATGGCCATGAGCAGCACGATCAGGTTTTTGCGGTTCAGGAAGATGCCGATGACCGACAGCGCGAACAGCATCGCGCCCAGCGAAAGAAAATGTCCCAGGGTGAGCGTCATGCCTTCTTCTCCTCGGCGGGTACAGCCGCGACAACCGGCGCTGCGGCCACGACGGATTTCATCTTGACCAGGCTCACGCGATCCGAGCGCTTGACCCGGATTTGCTCGGATGGGTTCTGGTATTTAGAGTCCTTGCGCGCGCGCAGGGTCAGCGCGATGGCGGCAATGATCGCCACCAGCAGGATCACCGCGGCGACTTCCAGCGGATACAGGTATTCGGAGTACAGCAGCTTGCCGAGCTCCTTGGTGTTGGAAAGCTGCGCGCCTATCTGACCCGCGCCGGCCGCAACCTTGGGCGGCTCACGAAAGCCGCCCATCAGCACGTAGGACATTTCCAGCGCGATGATGGCGCCGACGGAGCCGGCCAGCGGGAAATGCTTCCAGAAGCCCTTGCGCACGCTGTCGATGTTGATGTCCAGCATCATCACCACGAACAGGAAGAGCACCATCACGGCGCCCACGTAGACCAGCACCAGCGTGATGGCCAGGAACTCGGCTTTGAGCAGGATCCAGACGGCGGACGCCTGGAAGAATGCCAGCACGAGGTACAGCGCCGCATGTACCGGGTTGCGCGCGGTAATCACCTTGAATGCCGCAAACAGCAGCACCGCGGCGAACACATAAAAAAGACCTGTTTTAGCGTCCATGTTGTTGTGGATTCTTTCTTGAGCCAGCGGCCTGGGGTTCAGCGGTACTTGGCATCCGCCGCGCGGTTGGCGGCAATTTCGGACTCATAACGGTCGCCCACGGCCAGCAGCATCTCTTTGGTGAAATACAGGTCGCCGCGTTTTTCGCCGTGGTATTCAAAGATGTGGGTCTCGACGATGGAGTCGACCGGGCAGCTTTCTTCGCAGAAACCGCAGAAGATGCATTTGGTCAGGTCGATGTCGTAACGCGAGGTACGGCGGCTGCCGTCTTCACGCACGTCGGATTCGATGGTGATGGCCATGGCCGGGCATACCGCTTCGCAGAGCTTGCAGGCGATGCAGCGCTCCTCGCCGTTGTCATAACGGCGCAGTGCATGCAGGCCGCGAAAACGCGGGCTCAGCGGGGTCTTTTCCTCGGGAAACTGGACCGTGATCTTGCGGCTGAACATGTACTTGCCGGTCAGGGCCATGCCCTTGAACAGCTCGGTAAGCATGAAGCTCGAAACAAAATCCTTGACGGAGGCTACAGCGGAAGACATGGTTTATTTCCAGATGTTGTAGGGCGTCTGCATCCAGGCGCCAACGACCACCAGCCAGACCAGGGTCACGGGGATAAAAATTTTCCAACCCAAACGCATGATCTGGTCATAACGAAAACGCGGGAAGGTGGCGCGCACCCACAGGAACATGGTGACCACGACAAAGGTCTTGGCGCCCAGCCAGATCCAGCCGGGGATGAAGCTCAGGGCTTCAACAGGCGGCAACCAGCCGCCCAGGAACATCAGCACGGCCAGGATGGCGACCAGCCACATGTTGGCGTATTCGGCCAGGAAGAACATCGCGAAGGCCATGCCCGAGTACTCGACCATGTGGCCGGCCACGATTTCGGATTCGCCTTCAACGACGTCGAAGGGGTGGCGGTTGGTCTCGGCCAGGCCGGAGATGAAGTACACGACAAAAATCGGCAACAGCGGCAGCCAGTTCCAGGACAGGAAGGTCCAGCCGCTGCTTGCCAGCATGCCCTTGCCCTGGCTCATCACGATGTCGGTCATGTTGAGGCTGCCCGACACCATGAGCACCACCACCAGGCAAAAACCCATGGCGATTTCATAACTCACCATTTGCGCCGAAGCGCGCATGGCGCCCAGGAAGGCGTATTTGGAGTTGGAGGCCCAACCCGCGATGATCACGCCATACACCTCCAGCGAGGTGATGGCCATGAGGAACAGCAGGCCCGCGTTGATGTTGGCCAGCGCGATCTCGGGGCCAAAGGGAATGACGGCCCAGGCGGCCAGAGCCGGCATGATGGTCATGATGGGGCCGAGCACGAACAGGCCCTTGCTGGCCGCCGTGGGAATGATGATTTCTTTGGTCAGCAGCTTGAGCGCATCGGCGATAGGCTGCAGCAGGCCGAAAGGCCCGACACGGTTGGGGCCCAGGCGGATCTGGGTAAAGCCGATGGCCTTGCGTTCCCACAGCGTGAGGTAGGCCACACAACCCATCAGCGGCGCCAGCACGCAGACGATCTTGATGAGCGTCCACAGTACGGGCCACACGGTGCCCGGCCAGATGCCGCCCATCAAACCCTGGCCGAAGGCGAAGATTCCGTCAATCATGCGCCTGCTCCTTCAAGCTGGGCTTGGAGGCCGGCGGCCTGGCGGGCATCAGCCGTGAGCTGCAGGGAGGTCGCGCGCCTGACCAGCCCGTCGAGCTGGTAGATGCCGGCCACGGCGGGCGCCTGGGCAGCAGCCGCCGACAGGTCGATACCTGCCTGGGTGCCGTTGCCCAGCTTGTCCGCGGGCAGCTGCGCCGCATCCGCGCCCGCGACTTGCTTGAGCACGTCTTGCGAGGATTCAAAGTCAAAGCCGGGCAAATCCAGCAGGTTGGCAAGCACACGCAGCACCTTCCAGGCCGGGCGCGTATCGCCCAGCGGCTTGACGACGGCGTGAAAACCCTGCACGCGACCTTCGGCGTTCACAAAGGTGCCGGGAGTTTCGGTGAAAGGAGCGATAGGCAGCAGCACGTCGCTGAAAGCCATGTTGGCCTTGAAGGGGCTCAGTGTCACGACCATTTGCGCGGTGTTGAGCGAGGACTTTGCCCTGGCGCCCGCGGCCGAATCAAACTCGGGTTCGTTGTTGAGCAGGATCACGGCCTTGAGCTGGCCGTCCAGCATCTGGCCGGCATGCAGGCCCTTGCCGGCAGGCAAGGCGCCGGCGAGCTGGGCGCCCACGGTGTTGGCCGCTTCGGTGAGATAGCCCACGCTGGCGCCGGTCTGCGCGCCAATCCAGTTGGCAAGCGCCAGCAGGCTGGAGGCCTTGGCATGGTGCGCCGCGGCATTGCCCAGCAAAATGGCTTTGCGCTCGCCACCCAGCAGAGACTTGGCGATGGCCTTGGCGGCATCGGTGGCCTGGCCGGCTGCCGGTGCCGTAACGCCCTTGTCGGCGGCAATTGCGGCGGCCACATCGGCCAGGGCCTGGGCCCAGGCTTCAGGCGCTGCGAGCAGCGTATTGGCGACGGGCATGGCCCAAGCATCGGCGTTTGCCAGTTCGGTCGCGGAATTGATGCTGCTGAGCGCCCCACCCTTGCGCACGGCCTGGCGTATGCGTTGTGCGAACAGCGGATGGTCTTTGCGCAGGTTGGAACCCACCACCAGCACACGCTGCAGTTGCGACAGCGAAGCGATGGATGTGCCCAGCCAACGTATGGCCGAAGGTGCGGCGAACTCGGCGTTGCGCAGGCGATAGTCGATGTTCTCGCTGCCCAGGCCGCGCATCAGGGAGGCGGCCAGGTAGAGTTCTTCGAGCGTGCTGTGCGGGCTGGCCAGGGTACCGATGCTGCCCGCGCCGTGGTCGGCCTTGATCTGCTTGAGGCCGTTGGCCACGTATTCAAGCGCGGTCTGCCAGTCGACAGTCTTCCACTCGCCGCCCTGCTTGAGCATGGGACTGGTCAAGCGTTCATCGCCGTTGAGGGCTTCATACGAGAAGCGGTCGCGGTCGGCGATCCAGCATTCGTTGATGTCTTCGTTCTCCAGGGGCACGACGCGCATGACCTTGTTGCTCTTGACCTGGACGATCAGGTTGGCGCCGGTCGAGTCGTGCGGGCTGACCGACTTGCGGCGCGACAGTTCCCAGGTGCGGGCGCTGTAGCGGAAAGGCTTGCTGGTCAGCGCGCCGACCGGGCAGATGTCGATCATGTTGCCGGACAGTTCGGAGTCCACCGACATGCCGACGAAAGTTTCGATCTCGGCGTGTTCGCCGCGGTGCGACATGCCGAGCTCCATCACGCCGGCCACTTCCTGGCCGAAACGCACGCAGCGCGTGCAATGGATGCAGCGGCTCATCTCCTGCATGGAGATCAGCGGGCCGACGTCCTTGTGGAAGACCACGCGCTTTTCTTCCTCGTAGCGCGATTCACTGCCGCCGTAGCCGACGGCCAGGTCCTGCAGCTGGCACTCGCCGCCCTGGTCGCAGATCGGGCAGTCCAGCGGGTGGTTGATCAGCAGGAACTCCATCACGCCCTTCTGGGCCTTGATGGCTTTGTCGTTCTTGGTGCGAACGATCATGCCCTGCGTGACGGGCGTGGCGCAGGCCGGCATGGGCTTGGGCGCCTTCTCCACGTCAACCAGGCACATGCGGCAGTTGGCCGCAATGCTGAGCTTCTTGTGATAGCAGAAGTGCGGAATGTAGGTGCCGGCTTTTTCGGCCGCATGCATCACCGTGCTGCCTTCAAGCACTTCCACCTTCTGGCCGTCGAGTTCTATTTCAACCATATTTTTTCTTTCCGCAGTTCAGGCTTGCGCGGCAGCCGAAACCGGAGCGTGGGAGACTTGTGGCTTGATCATGGCTTCAAACTCATGGCGGAAATGCTTGATCATGGCGCGCACCGGCATGGCCGCGGCATCGCCCAGCGCGCAGATGGTGCGGCCCTGGATGTTGTCGGCCACCGAGTTGAGCAGGTCCATGTCGGTCTGCTTGCCATGGCCGTTGTGGATGCGGTCCACGACGCGCCAGAGCCAGCCCGTGCCTTCGCGGCAAGGCGTGCACTGGCCGCAGGATTCGTGCATGTAGAAGTAGGACAGGCGCTTGAGCGACTCGACCATGCAACGGCTGTCGTCCATGACGATCACCGCGCCCGAGCCCAGCATGGAGCCGGCCTTGGCGATGGAGTCGTAGTCCATGGTGCATTCCATCATGATGGAAGCCGGCAGCACGGGGGCCGACGACCCGCCGGGGATCACGGCCTTGAGCGTGCGGCCCTTGCGCACGCCGCCGGCGAGCTCCAGCAGCTTGGAAAACGGCGTGCCCATGGGCACTTCATAGTTGCCCGGCAGTTCGACGTCGCCCGAGACAGAATAGATCTTGGTGCCGCCGTTGTTGGGCTTGCCGCATTCGAGGTAGGCCTGGCCGCCGTTGCGGATGATCCAGGGCACGGCCGCGAAGGTCTCGGTGTTGTTGATGGTGGTGGGCTTGCCGTAGAGGCCGAAGCTGGCGGGGAACGGCGGCTTGAAGCGCGGCTGGCCTTTTTTGCCTTCCAGCGATTCGAGCAGCGCGGTTTCTTCGCCGCAGATGTAGGCGCCGAAACCGTGCGAGGCATGGAGCTGGAAGCTGAAGCCGCTGCCGAAGATGTTGTTGCCCAGCAGGCCGGCGGCGCGCGCTTCTTCCAGCGCTTCTTCAAAGCGCTGGTAGGTCGCGAAAATTTCGCCGTGGATGTAGTTGTAGCCCACGCTGATGCCCATGGCATAGGCGGCGATCGCCATGCCTTCGATCACGCTGTGCGGGTTGTACTGCATGATGTCGCGGTCTTTGCAGGTGCCCGGTTCGCCCTCGTCCGAGTTGCAGACCAGGTATTTCTGGCCCGGGAACTGGCGCGGCATGAAGCTCCACTTGAGCCCCGTCGGGAAACCCGCGCCGCCGCGGCCGCGCAGGCTGCCGGCCTTGACTTCGGCAATCACCTGGTCGGGCGTCATGCCCTCGCCGCCATCCTGCTTGAGGATCTTGCGCAGGGCCTGATAGCCGCCGCGGGCTTCGTAGTCCTTGAGCCGCCAGTTGCTGCCGTTGAGGTCGGCCAGGATTTGCGGGTTGATGTGCCGGCCGTGGAAGCAGGTCTGCACGCCGGTGGCCGCGAACTGGGACAGCACGCTTTGCGCGGCTGCGCTGTTGGGAGACAAGGGTGCGAGCGTCATGGTTGCTTTGCCTCGGCGGATTTAAGGCCATCGATGAGCTGGTCCAGCTTCTCGTTGCTCATGAAACTGCACATGGTGAGGTCATTGACCAGCATCACCGGCGAATCGGCGCAGGCACCCAGGCATTCGGATTGCTGCAGCGTGAACAGGCCGTCGGCACTGGTCTCACCCATGGCGATGCCCAGTTTGTGCTCCAGGTGCTTGAGCGCCTTGGCGCCATCACGCAGTTGGCACGGCAGGTTGGTGCAGACGTTGAGCTTGTACTTGCCAACGGGACGCTGGTTGTACATGTTGTAGAAGGTGGTGACTTCATGCACGGCGATAGGCGCCATGCCGAGGTATTCGGCCACGAGTTTCTCACTCTCGGCGCTCACGTAGCCGTGCTCTTCCTGCAGGATGGTCAGGCAGGCCATGACGGCCGACTGCTTCTGGTCCGCGGGGTATTTAGCGACTTCGCGGTCGAAGCGCGCTCGGGTTTGTTCAGAAATCATGGGGGAAGCCATCCGGTTTAACGGTCAATCTCACCGAACACAATGTCCATGGTGCCGATCACGGCGACGGCGTCGGCAATCATGTGGCCGCGCGACATTTCGTCCATGGCCGCCAGGTGCGGGAAACCCGGCGGACGGATCTTCAGCCGGTACGGCTTGTTGGCGCCGTCGCTGACGATGTAGATGCCGAACTCGCCCTTCGGGTGTTCGACCGCCGCATAGGCTTCGCCTTCGGGCACGTGGAAGCCTTCGGTGAAGAGCTTGAAGTGGTGAATCAGCTCCTCCATGTTGGTCTTCATGGATTCGCGGTCCGGCGCGGCAACCTTGTGGTTGCTGGTGATCACGGGGCCGGGGTTCACGCGCAGCCAGTCCACGCACTGCTTGATGATGCGGTTGGACTGGCGCATTTCTTCGACGCGGACCAGGTAGCGGTCGTAGCAGTCGCCGGTCTTGCCGACCGGGATATCGAAGTCCATCTTGTCGTAGACGTCGTAAGGCTGCTGCTTGCGCAGGTCCCAGGCAAAACCCGAACCCCTGAGCATGGGGCCGGTGAAGCCGAGGTTGAGGGCGCGCTCGGGCGAGACCACGCCCACGCCGACGGTGCGCTGCTTCCAGATGCGGTTGTCGGTCAGCAGGGTTTCGTATTCGTCGACGTAGCCCGGGAACTTGTTGGCGAAGTCCTCGATGAAGTCGAGCAGCGAGCCCTGGCGGTTCTCGTTGAGCGCCGCGATGGCTTTGGCGTTCTTGACCTTGCTGACGCGGTACTGAGGCATGCTCTCGGGCAGGTCGCGGTAGACGCCGCCCGGGCGGAAGTAAGCTGCGTGCATGCGGGCGCCGGAGACAGCCTCGTACATGTCGAACAGCGCCTCGCGCTCGCGGAAGCAGTAAATCAGGATGTTCATCGCGCCGCAGTCGAAACCGTGCGCGCCCAGCCACAGCAGGTGGTTGAGCAGTCGCGTGATTTCGGCGTACATCACGCGGATGTATTGCGCGCGCACCGGCACGTCGACGCCGAGCAGCTTCTCGATGGCCAGGCAGTAGGCGTGCTCGTTGGACATCATGGAGACGTAGTCCAACCGGTCCATGTAAGGCAGCGACTGGATGTAGGTCTTGCTCTCGGCGAGCTTTTCGGTCGCGCGGTGCAAGAGGCCGATGTGCGGGTCGGCGCGCTGTATCACTTCGCCGTCAAGCTCGAGCACCAGGCGCAGCACACCGTGCGCCGCTGGATGCTGCGGCCCAAAGTTAAGCGTGTAGTTTTTGATTTCAGCCATGGGGTATCTTTTTTCGACTCTGCTTACTGCAGGCCGCCGTAGTTGTCTTCACGGATCACGCGGGGAGTGATCTCACGCGGCTCTATGGTGACCGGCTGGTAAATCACACGCTTTTGCTCGGGGTCGTAGCGCATCTCCACATGACCCGAGGTCGGGAAGTCCTTGCGGAAAGGATGGCCGATGAAACCGTAGTCGGTCAGGATGCGGCGCAGGTCGTTGTGGCCTTCAAAGATGATGCCGTAGAGGTCGAAGGCCTCGCGCTCGAACCAGTTGGCCGAATTCCAGATGCCGTTGAGCGAATCCACCACAGGGAAATCGTCGTCGGGGCAGAACACCTTGAGGCGCACGCGCTGGTTGAGGCTGACCGACAGCAGATGCGACACCACGCAGTAGCGCAGGCCGTCGTACTGGCCGTCCCGGTACTCGGAATAGTCGACGCCGCAGAGGTCGATCAGTTGCTCGAAGCGGCAGCCGGGCGCATCGCGCAGCTGGGTGGCGGCCGCCAGGTAGTCGGCGGCGGAGACAGTGAGGGTGATCTCACCGAGCGCGATGTTCAGGCTTTTGACCTTGTCGCCGAGGACGGCGCGAATCGTTTCGGCGAGTTGCTCCATGGACACAGGAGAAGAGGACATGTTTTATGCCCTCGCAATCGTGTTGGTGCGGCGGATTTTCTGCTGCAGCTGGATGATGCCGTACATCAGCGCTTCGGCTGTGGGCGGGCAGCCCGGCACATAGACATCCACCGGCACGATGCGATCGCAACCGCGCACCACGGAATAGCTGTAGTGGTAGTAGCCGCCGCCGTTGGCGCATGAGCCCATGGACAACACCCAGCGCGGCTCCGACATCTGGTCGTAGACCTTGCGCAGCGCCGGACCCATCTTGTTGCACAGTGTGCCGGCCACGATCATCAGGTCGGACTGGCGCGGGCTGGGACGAAACAACATGCCGAAGCGGTCCAGGTCGTAGCGCGCCGCGCCGGCATGCATCATTTCGACGGCGCAACAGGCCAGGCCGAACGTCATGGGCCAGAGCGAACCCGTCTTGGCCCAGTTCACCACCGAGTCGTAGCTCGTGGTCATGAAGCCTTCGTTGAAAACACCTTCAAGTGACATACCCGTACCTTTGTGGCGAGAGCCGCCCTAGCCTTAGAGAACCCTCGGGATTCTTATCTTCTTATTCCCAGTCCAGCGCACCCTTTTTCCACTCGTAGACGAAGCCCACGACCAGAATGCCCAGGAAAATCATGACCGACCAGAAACCGACGGGGCCGATTTCCTTGAGCGCGACTGCCCAGGGAAAGAGGAAAGCGATTTCGAGGTCAAACAGAATGAAGAGGATGGCGACCAGGTAGTAGCGCACATCGAATTTCATGCGGGCATCTTCGAAAGCCTCGAAGCCGCATTCGTAAGGGGAGTTTTTTTCGCTGTCGGGGCGCACGGGGCCCAACAAACGCCCCAGCACCTGGGGCACCACGCCGACACCCACACCAACCAGAATGAACAGGAGAACAGGAAGGTATTGATCGAGGTTCATCGTGGATTCAACTTCTGAAAAGCCACCCGTGAGGTTTGTTTCAGCTTGCCGTTTGAGCCGACAGCATCGCCGGAGCGCTGCCACCGATGCTTGTCAATCTGGTGCGGACGGCGAGACTCGAACTCGCACACCTTTCGGCACTACCCCCTCAAGATAGCGTGTCTACCAATTTCACCACGTCCGCGGTATTTAACTGACTGGATGGCATGAGGAAACCTTGCGGTTTTGGCTTTCCAGGCAGTCTCAGAGTTTACCCTGAAATACCGCCTCTCCCGACGAGAGGCGGCAGCAAAATCACGTTATTTCGTCGGGATTTGCGCGGCGCCCGATGCGGCGGGCGCGGGCGGTGCAGGCACTGCTGCGCTGCCGCTCGCTGGGGCCGTCGTCGCAGGAATCTGGGCCGCACCGGATGCCGCGCCGGCTGGAGCCGGCGCCGTCACTGCTGCGCCTTCCAGAACACTGGAGCCGCTGCGCGGCAGCGAGCTGCCGCCGAAGTAAGCGAGCAGCAAGGTGCATGCAAAAAACAAGGCGGCGAGGACACCGGTGGTGCGCGACAGGAAGTTGGCGCTGCCGCTGGCACCGAACAGGCTGCCCGAGCCGCCGCTGCCGAAGGCTGCGCCCATGTCGGCACCCTTGCCATGCTGCACCAGGATCAGGCCAATCATGCCGAGCGCCGAGAGCATTTGCACGGCGAGGACAATGGTCAATACAACGTTCATACTTACTCCTAAATTAATAGCGTTCTGCACCCGTTACTTGCGGGCTGCAGCAATGATGGTCAAGAAATCGGGGGCTTTGAGCGAAGCGCCGCCTATCAGGCCGCCGTCGATGTCGGGCTGGGCCAGCAGCGCTGCCGCATTGGCGGCGTTCATGCTGCCGCCGTACAGGATTTTCACACGCGCGAACTGGTCCGTAGCCGCCTTCAGCTGGGCACGCAACACGGCGTGCACGACCTGGGCTTCTTTGGGTGAGGCCGTCTTGCCGGTACCTATGGCCCATACAGGTTCATAGGCCACGACAATCTCGCTGATGCAGTGGCCGTTGGTGTGAATCACCGCGGCCAGCTGGCGCTTGACGACTTCTTCGGTGTGGCCGGCTTCGCGCTCGGCCAGCGTCTCACCCACGCAGACGATGGGCGTGATGCCCGACGCCAGTGCGGCCTTGGCCTTGTCGGCGACCAGCGCATCGCTTTCGCTGTGGTACTGGCGGCGCTCTGAATGGCCGACGATGACGTAGCGCACGGTCAGCTCTTTGAGCATCGCTGCCGAGACTTCGCCGGTGTAGGCTCCAACCTCATGCGCGGACACATCCTGCGCCCCCAAAGAAATCATCGGGTTGCCGGATTCGTCACGGCTGCGGTCCTGGTAATCCTGCACCTGAACGAAGTAAGGGAAAGGCACGCAAACGGCAACGTCGCAGGCCGGCGGGCTCTGTTTCAAACCGGCAAGTAATGCTTCAAGCAAGGCTTGGTTTTGACCAAACCTGCCATTCATCTTCCAGTTTCCTGCAATGAGTTTTTTCATCTTTGGCTTACCAGGTCAAAACAATTTTGCCGATATGCAAATTCGACTCCATCAGCGCATGGGCCTTGGCCGCATCCGCTGCGGCAAAGGTGCTGTGGATCACGGGCTTGATGGCGCCGCGGGCAATCAGCGGCCAGACTTTTTCTTTCAACGCTTTTGCAATCGCCGCCTTGAACTCGACGGAGCGCGGGCGCAAGGTCGAACCAGTGATGGTGAGGCGCTTGCGCAGCACGAGGCCGGCGTTGATCTCAGCCTTGACGCCGCCCTGCACCGCGATGATGACGAGGCGGCCGTCCTCGGCCAGGCAGTCGATTTCACGCGTCACATAGCTGCCGGCCACCATGTCAAGAATGACATTGACGCCCTGCCCGTTGGTGAGCCGCTTCACCTCTTCGGCGAAATCGCTGCTTTTGTAATTGATGGCATGGTCCGCCCCCAGGGCGACGCAGGCCGCGCATTTGTCGTCGCTGCCGGCCGTGACCAGCACCGTGGCGCCCATCGCCTTGGCGATCTGGATGGCCGTGACGCCTATGCCGCTGGAGCCGCCCTGGATCAGCAGGGTTTCACCCGGCTGCAGATGGGCGCGCTCGAACACATTGCTCCAGACCGTGAAAAAGGTCTCGGGCAGCGATGCCGCCTCGATGTCGCTGAGGCCTTCGGGCACCGGCAGGCATTGCCCGACGGGCGCGACGCACAGCTCGGCATAACCCCCGCCGGCGACCAATGCGCAGACGCGATCACCAAGCTTCAGGCCGGCCGCAGCCATAGCCTTGGCATCACCGGAAACGATCACACCGGCGACTTCAAGGCCTGGAATATCGGAGGCACCTGGCGGCACCGGGTAGTTACCCATGCGCTGCAGCACGTCGGGGCGGTTCACGCCGCTGGCGTGCACGCGGATCACCACCTCGCCGGCACCCTCGGTGGGCGCCGGGCGGGCGCCCAGACGCAACACCTCGGGCGCGCCGTAGGAGGTAATTTCAACAGCTTTCATGGGCTATGCGGTTCGTTTGCACCGCCTGCGCCCGGCATCCGGTCGCTGGCGGCACAACTTGATGGCGCGTGGCGGATCAGCCGCGGTCCTGGTCCTGGGCCGGGCGGTCCAGCAAGGCCTTCATCGACAGCTTGACGCGGCCTTTTTCGTCGGTCTCAAGAACCTTGACCTTGACGATCTGGCCTTCGCTCAGGTAGTCGGTGACCTTCTCGACGCGCTCGTGGGCGATCTGGCTGATGTGCAGCAGGCCGTCCTTGCCGGGCAGCAGGTTGATCAGCGCGCCGAAGTCCAGGATCTTGGTGACCGGGCCTTCGTACACCTTGCCGATTTCGACTTCGGCGGTGATCTCGGCGATGCGGCGCTTGGCTTCATCAGCCTTGGCGCTGTCGTTCGAGGCGATGGTGATGGTGCCGTCTTCCTCGATGTTGATCTGCGTGCCGGTTTCTTCGGTCAGCGCGCGGATAACGGCGCCGCCCTTGCCGATCACGTCGCGGATCTTCTCGGGGTTGATCTTCATGACGTAGAGGCGCGGTGCGAAGTCGGAGACTTCGGCCTTGGCCTCGCCCATGGCTTCCTGCATCTTGCCCAGGATGTGCATGCGGGCTTCTTTGGCCTGGGCCAGCGCGACCTGCATGATTTCCTTGGTGATGCCCTGGATCTTGATGTCCATCTGCAGCGCGGTGATGCCGAAGGTGGTGCCCGCAACCTTGAAGTCCATGTCGCCCAGGTGATCTTCGTCGCCCAGGATGTCGGTCAGCACGGCAAAGCGGTTGTCTTCCTTGATCAGGCCCATGGCGATACCGGCCACGTGGGCCTTCATCGGAACGCCGGCGTCCATCAGCGAGAGGCAGCCGCCGCAGACCGAAGCCATCGACGAAGAACCATTGGACTCGGTGATTTCAGACACCACGCGCATGGTGTAGGGGAATTCTTCCTTGGTAGGCAGCACGGCGACCAGCGCGCGCTTGGCCAGGCGGCCGTGGCCGATTTCGCGGCGTTTCGGCGAGCCCACACGGCCGGTTTCGCCGGTAGCGAACGGAGGCATGTTGTAGTGCAGCATGAAGCGGTCTTCGTAGTCGCCCGACAGCGCGTCGATGCGCTGCGCGTCGCGTTCGGTGCCCAGCGTGGTCACGACCAGCGCCTGGGTTTCGCCACGCGTGAACAGTGCGGAACCGTGGGTGCGGGGCAGAACGCTGTTGCGGATTTCAATCGCGCGCACAGTGCGGGTGTCGCGGCCGTCGATGCGGGGCTCGCCGGCCAGGATCTGGCTGCGCACGATCTTGGCTTCGATGTCGAACAGCATGCCTTCAACCGCCACGCTGTCGAACGCGACTTCGTCGGCCTTGAGGGCAGCCATGACTTCCGAAGTCACCACGCGGCAAGCCTGGGTGCGGGCCTGCTTGGCGCGGATCTGGTAAGCGGCCTGCAGCTTGGCGGCAGCGAGTTCGTTGACCCTGGCGATCAGCGGTTCGTTCTTGGCCGGAGCTTGCCAGTCCCAAACCGGCTTGCCGGCGTCGCGCACGAGTTCATGGATCGCGTTGATGGCGATGTTGCCCTGCTCATGGCCGAACACCACGGCGCCGAGCATGATTTCTTCGGACAACTGCTGGGCTTCGGACTCGACCATCAGCACGGCGGCTTCGGTGCCGGCCACGACGAGGTCCATCTTCGAATCCTTGAGCTGGGTCTTGCCGGGATTCAGCACGTACTGGCCGTCGATGTAGGCCACGCGCGCGGCGCCGATGGGGCCGTTGAACGGGATGCCGGAAATCGACAGGGCGGCGCTCGAAGCGATCAGCGCGGGGATGTCGCCTTCGACTTCAGGGTTCAGCGACAGCACGTGGATCACGACCTGCACTTCGTTGAAAAAGCCCTCGGGGAACAACGGGCGGATGGGGCGGTCGATCAGGCGGGAGGTCAGCGTTTCGAATTCGCTGGGGCGGCCTTCGCGCTTGAAGAAGCTGCCGGGGATGCGACCGGCGGCATAGGTTTTTTCGAGGTAGTCGACCGTCAGGGGGAAGAAGTCCTGGCCGGGCTTGGCATCGGTCTTGGCGACCACGGTGGCCAGCACCACGGTGCCGTCCATGTCAACGACAACGGCGCCGCTGGACTGGCGCGCGATTTCGCCGGTT
The DNA here is from genome assembly GCF_056402935.1 of Polaromonas sp. P3_B1. Taxonomy (NCBI): domain Bacteria; kingdom Pseudomonadati; phylum Pseudomonadota; class Betaproteobacteria; order Burkholderiales; family Comamonadaceae; genus Polaromonas; species Polaromonas sp. P3_B1. Next base: position 14,011 of record NZ_JBFUGK010000008.1, on the reverse strand, counting down.
TCCATCGTGACCTTGTGCTGGCCCCATTGGAAGGATTTGGTGACTTTGTTGAAAATGCTCATGTTCTTATCTCCATTAAATTCACGCGCTTGAGGCAGCGCGGGAGGCCCGGAGCGGTGGCTGGCTGAACACGATGCCATTCCACAAAATGCCTGGGATCAGCGATCCTTGCCGGGGCTTTTTTGTGGAATGACACAGCGCGTGCTCGTTTTGCCTTGCTCCGAAGTAAAAAGCGCCTGAGCTAGTGAACTAACTCAGGCGCTTTCAAATTGTTGCTACCGATTACTTGCGCAGGCCAAGCTTGGCGATCAGCGCGGTGTAACGGTCGGCGTCTTTGGACTTCAGGTAGTCCAGCAGCTTGCGGCGGCGGCTCACCATGCGCAGCAGGCCGCGGCGGCCGTGGTGGTCTTTGGCGTTGGCCTTGAAGTGGGGGGTCAGTTCGTTGATGCGGCCGGTCAGCAGCGCCACTTGAACTTCAGGGCTGCCGGTGTCGCCGGCTGCACGTGCGTTGGCCTGGACGATTTCGGCCTTGACTGATTTTGCAATCATGGTTTTCTCTTTCTTGCACCGAAGTGCGCTTGCGAGCGAAGCAGCATTCCCGACATGGGACTTGAAAACCGCTTTCGTCGTGATCCGGCATGAAAAGGCCCTAAAACTTGAATCCAAGGCCCCAAACTGCACAGAGCCTCAGATTATAGCCTAAGCCAGCGCTGCAGGCGTTCCACCCCCTGCCCCAGCCTGCCGACGTCCTGGCTGGCGAAACACCAGCGCAGCCAGCCCTGGGCCTCGGGGCCGGGGTTGACCATAAAGGCGTTACCGGGCGCCAGGCCCAGCCCAGCCTCCACGACCAGGCGTTTGGCCGTCTCCAGGGAGTCGCCGAAGCGCGCAGGGTTTGCGGGGTCTTGCAGCCGGAAAAAGGCGTACATGCCCCCTTTGGCCGGAGCCAGTTGCACCCCGGGCACCGCCTGCAGCAGAGGCACCAGGGTGTCGCGGCAGGTTTTGAGGTGGGCCACCACGCGCGGCGTGATGTCGGCCGTGCGTTCAATCGCCACCAGTCCGGCCCGCTGCACAAACACCGGCGCGCAGGAGGTGTTGAATTCCACCAGCTTGCCCATGTGCGGCGTCATCGTGGCCGGCATCACCAGCCAGCCCAGGCGCCAGCCGGTCATCAGAAAGCTCTTGGAAAAGCTGTGGACCACGACCAGGCGGTCTTCGGGCGCTGCGATGTCCAGGAAACTGGGCGCGCAACCATTCGGCGTAGGCTCGTAATACAGCCGCTCATAGACCTCGTCGGCCAGTATCCAGGTCCCGGTTTGGCGGCAGTGCGCCAGGATGGCTTCCTGCTCGGCGCGCGCAAGGGTCCAGCCCGTGGGGTTGTTGGGGGCGTTGACGATCAGCAGCTTGGTCTTGGGCGTGATGGCGGCCAGCAGTTCGGTCATATCGAGTTTCCATTCGCCCGCCACCGGCTTGAGGCTCACGCAGCGCACCCGCGCGCCCATGATGGCCGGCTGGGCCGTCAGGTTGGGCCAGACCGGCGTGACGGCCACCACCTCGTCGCCCGCATCCACCAGCGCCTGTACGGCCAGCATCAAGGCATTGACGCCACCCGAGGTGACCGCGATGCGCTCCGTGGTGATGGGCGCGGCGCCTGGGCAGCGCAGGCCGGTCGCATAAGCAGCGATGGCTTCCCGCAGCTCGGGCAGGCCCAGGTTGTGGGCATAAAAAGTTTCGCCCTGCTGCAACGAGGTCGCTGCGGCGTCGCGGATAAAAGCCGGCGTGACCTCGTCGCTTTCGCCGAACCAGAACTTGAGAACGTCGCCGCGCCCCATGCCGGCATTGGCGACCTGGCGGATCATGGATTCTTCAAGGTTTAAAACAGCTTGTCTCATGGTCATGGGAATGTTCGATCTGCCTGCTGGCGTCCGTCAAAAAAACAAAGAAATTGAAACTCAGGGCCGGACCATCTTGCAGCTGCTCGGCTGCTCGGCCCGCTCGGGCGAGATGGTCTTGATCACGCGAAAGCCGTAACCCGAGCCCTCCACGTCGAACTTCACGCCGGGCGAACCCTGCTTGCCCATCAGCGCCACCAGCAGCGGCTGCTGGAACTGGTGGTCCTGCGCGCGCATGGCGCCCTGGTGGCCCGCGAAAGTGACCGTGCCGCGCTCGAGTTGCGCCGCGACCGCGCCGGCCTCGGCGCTGCCGGCCTTGTCGATGCTTTGCGCCAGGGCCTCGACCATGAGCTGCATGCGCATGTGCACATAGTCGTCCTGCGGTTTCGGGAAACGCTGACGGAAGGATTGGTAAAAAGCCTCAGACTGCGCACCCGGCTCGTTGGGGAACCAATCGGCCACGGCGATCACCTTGCCCACACCGGCGTCGCCCAGCGCGCCCGGCACGCCCAGCGCATTGCCGTAGAAAGTGTAGAACTTGCCCTCGTAACCGACTTCTTTGGCGGCCTTGATCAGCAAGGTCAGGTCGTTGCCCCAGTTGCCCGTGAGCACCGCCTGCGCGCCGCTGGCTTTGATCTTCGCGGCATAGGGGATGAAGTCCTTGACGCGGCCCAGCGCGTGCAGCTCGTCGCCCACGATCTGCACGTCGGGGCGTTGCGCGCCAAGCTGCTTGCGCGCCTCGCGCAGCACGGCCTGGCCGAAGCTGTAGTCCTGGCCTATCAGGTAAATGCTTTTGAGCGCCTTGTCGTCCTTGAGCACATCCATGAGCGCGGCCATGCGCATGTCGGCGTGCGCGTCGAAACGGAAGTGCCAGTAGCTGCACTTTTCATTCGTCAGGATGGGATCGACCGCCGAGTAGTTGAGGAACAGCACGCGCTTTTTCGGTTCGCGCTCGTTGTGCTTGTTAATGGCATCCACAAGCACCGCCGCGATGGCCGACGAATTGCCCTGCGCAATGATGGTCACGCCGTCGTCGATGGCGGAGCGCAAAGCGGCCAGCGCTTCTTCGTTCTGGCCCTTGCTGTCGTAGCGCTCAATCACCAGGTTGCGCGGCCCGCCGGCCAGCTTGACACCGCCGCGCGCATTGACGCGCTCGGTGGCCCAGACCAGATTGCGGAACACTGCTTCGCCGGTGTTGGCAAAGGCGCCCGACAGGCTTTCAATGAGCGCAATTCGAACAGGTGCCTGCACCGGCGGCTGGCTCGCAGTCTGGGCGCCCGCCCCCATGGCGGCGCAAAGACATAGGGCCGTGAAAAGGCGTTTCAAGTGTGTGCGCATAAAAATATAGCTCTCTGTTTTTCGCTGGATCTGGCTTGAATAAACCGGCTGCACACCTAACTGGTGTGCATGCGGCAATCACGGTGAACGCCGCGCAGTGTAAGGGGAAACCGCCCCTTGTTAACCCATCAAGGAACAGCCATGTTTTACTCTCTCGCCCATCGCCCCGCCCGCGCCTTTCATCGCCACTATGCGCCCGTCGTGAGCAACGGCGCCCTGGAAAAATTCCTCAACGACACCTTCTCTTCGCTGTCCGACACCGGCGCCGCCAAAGCTGCCAGCGTGGAAGACCAGGAAAAGGCCTACACCCTGCAACTCGACGTTCCCGGCCTGGCCCGCGAACATCTGGACATCGGTATTGAAGGCGACGTGGTCCGCGTGGCCAGCAAGGAAGACGCCCCTCGCAAGGTCAAGGCCGCGTGGCGCTTCCCGCTGGAAATCGATACGGCCAACAGCTCGGCCAAGCTCGAGAACGGTGTGCTGACCCTGACGCTGGGCAAAAAAGTCCCCGTCAGCAACGTCACGCACCTCGATATTCAATAACCGGGCCGTCCAGGGTTCAGGCTGCTTCAGCCTGCAGCTCTGCCAGGTTCCAGCGCGGCTTCACGTCAAAGGTGTAGCCGCGCTGAAGCGTTTCCAGCCCCGCTTGCAGCCGCATGCCTGCTGCCAGCGCAATCATTGCGCCGTTGTCGGTGCACAAATGCAATTCGGGGTAGTGCACGCGAATACCGCGTTGTTTGCACACGGCATTGAGCTGGCTGCGCAGCAGCGCATTGGCACCCACGCCACCAGCGACTACCAGGCGTTTCAATCCGGTTTGTGTCATGGCAGCCAGTGATTTCTTCACCAACACTTCAACAATCGCCGCTTGCGTAGACGCCGCAAGATCGGCCTTGCGGCTTTCCAGCTCAGGCCCCAGTTTTTTGGCCTGCGTCAACACCGCGGTCTTGAGCCCGGCAAAAGAAAAATCGAGGTCGCCGCTGTGCAGCAAGGGCCGCGGCAGCTTGAAAGCCGCGCTGTCGCCCCCTTCGGCCAGTTTCGACAGGTGCGGGCCGCCCGGATAAGGCAGGCCCATGAGCTTGGCCGACTTGTCAAAGGCCTCACCAGCCGCGTCGTCGATGGTCTCGCCCAGCAGCTCATAGCTGCCTACGCGGTCCACCCGCATCAGCTGGGTGTGCCCGCCCGACACCAGCAGCGCCACAAAGGGAAACTCGGGCGGGTCGGCGCTCAGGAAGGGCGACAGCAAATGGCCTTCCAGGTGGTGCACGCCCATGGCCGGCTTGCCCAGCGCCGCCGCCAGCGAGCAAGCCACCCCGGCCCCCACCAGAAGCGCGCCGGCCAATCCGGGCCCGCGCGTGTAAGCCACCACATCCACTTGCGCCAGGCTGTTGCCCGCCTCCGCCATCACCTGCTGCGTCAGGGGCAATACACGGCGTATGTGGTCGCGGCTGGCCAGTTCAGGCACCACGCCGCCATAGGCCTGGTGCATGGCTATCTGGCTGTACAGCGCATGCGACAGCAGGCGCGGCACGCCGCTGCCGCTGGCATCCACCAGCGCCACGCCGGTTTCATCACAACTCGATTCGATACCTAAGACTCTCATCTTCGAAGTGTAAGGTTTGGAGGAAGTCCCCACCCCCGTCCAGGCTCACTGCGTGTAGCCTGTTCCCCCCTCAAGGGGGCGGCGCCTGCGGTCTGGCAGAGCCAGTCCCGCGGCCCCCACTGCTAATGGCCAAAGAATTCTTTAACCCAGCATGAGCCGTGGAACCGGCTTTGCCGGGCTGCGGGCGGGCCCTTTCCACGTGCAAGGGGCAGGGACCTGCCGTAGGCTCGAAGTGGGGGAGCGTGGGGGCACAGTTCTTGCACGAGTTGTCCCATGACGCCGTCACAATCCCTGCGCCTGGTCATCATCGCACCGGACCTCCTGGAGTCCGTGTCCGCTGACGACCATGCGCGGGAGCTCGCCGAACGCTCGCGCCAGCTGCGCATAGGCCTGCTGGAAAACGGTTACAACATCGTCGCGGTGCTCCCCGCCGACACCTTTCTGGATGAGCGCCTGGCGCAGCTGCAGCCCGACATGATCATCGTGGACGCCGAAAGCGAGGCCCGCGACTCGCTGGAGCATGTGGTGATGGCGACGCGGGACGCCCGGCGGCCCATCGTGCTGTTCACCAACGACAACGACACCAGCCACGTCAAGGATGCCGTCGCGGCCGGCGTATCGGCTTATGTGGTGGCCGGACTTTCGCCGGACCGCATCCGCCCCATCCTCGACGTGGCCATGGCGCGCTTTGAGCACGAGCAGGGCCTGCGAAAGGAACTGGCGCATGCCAAAACCGAGCTGCACGAGCGAAAGGTCATAGACCGGGCCAAAGGCATGCTGATGCAGCGCCAGGGGCTGTCCGAGCAGGCCGCTTACGAAAAACTGCGCAAGGCCGCCATGGACAAAGGCCTGCGCCTGGGCGAGGTGGCGCAGCGCATGCTGGACGCCCTGGACCTGTTGGGCTGATTCGCTGGCCGGGCGGCCTCCAAGCCGGCTCACCCTCAATTGGTGCAACGCACAAATCAGGTGCGCATAGCGGCTTTCATATCCACGTTCGCGGCTCAGCGTGTTGTCGGTCAGCCGTGGAGGCATGCGTGAAAAGCCAGACGTTTTCACGCCCGCTCCCCCTATAGAACAGCTCTGTCGACAAATCCCCCGACTCCCTGGCACGCCTTTTGCTGAGTACCGCCTATTGGTCAAGGATGACCAACCCGGCACAGCACTTCAACGGCGAAGTGTGCTGCCCCAAGGAACAAAGGCGTTCGCACCCTGCATCACGTTCAACGTGTGCCCGGGTCGAGCGCCTTTTTTGTTTTTGCCCATCGTTTTTACTTATCTGGAGCCGACGACATGACTGAACTGCTGAAATCTTCGCTGACACGCCGCACCGTGCTGCAGGCCGCGGCCGTGGGAGCCGTGGGCATCAACCCCGCCCTGCGCGCCGCCGTATATGCCCAGGGCTCGGATGCGCCGGAGAAAAAAGAAGTCAAGATCGGCTTCATTCCGCTGACCGACTGCGCCTCGGTGGTGATGGCCTCGGTGCTGGGCATAGACCAGAAATACGGCGTCAAGATCATCCCGACCAAGGAAGCCAGCTGGGCCGGCGTGCGCGACAAGCTGGTCAACGGTGAACTGGACTTTGCCCACGTGCTCTACGGCCTGGTCTACGGCGTGCACATGGGCACGGCCGGCCCGAAGAAGGACATGGCCGTGCTGATGACACTCAACAACAACGGCCAGGCGATCACGCTGTCCAAGAAGCTCGCCGACAAGGGCGCGGTGGACGGCCCCGGCCTGGCCAAGCTGATGGCCAGCGACAAACGCGAATACACCTTTGCCCAGACCTTTCCCACCGGCACGCACGCCATGTGGCTTTATTACTGGCTGGCCGCCAACGGCATCAACCCGATGAAGGACGCCAAGGTCATCACCGTGCCGCCGCCGCAAATGGTGGCCAACATGCGCGTAGGCAACATGGACGGGTTCTGCGTGGGCGAGCCTTGGGGCCATCGCGCCATCATCGACGGCATCGGCGTGACCGCCGTGACCACCCAGGACGTCTGGAAGGACCACCCTGAAAAGGTGCTGGGCACCACCGCCGATTTCGTCAAGAAATACCCCAACACGGCGCGCGCCGTGACCGCAGCCATTATCGAGGCCGGCAAGTGGATTGACGCCAGCCTCTCCAACAAGAACAAGATGGCCGAGACCGTGGCCGACAAAAGCTACGTCAACACCAGCGTCGACGCCATCAACCAGCGCATCCTGGGCCGCTACCAGAACGGCATGGGCAAGACCTGGGACGACCCCAACTACATGAAGTTCTACAACGACGGTGCGGTGAGCTTCCCTTACCTCTCCGACGGCATGTGGTTCCTCACGCAACACAAGCGCTGGGGCCTGATCAAGGATCACCCCGACTACCTGGGCATCGCCAAGCAGATCAACCACATCGACGTCTACAAGCAGGCCGCTACAGCCGCCAAGGCCAGTGTCCCCAAAGAGCTCATGCGCAGCAGCAAGCTGATGGACGGCACGGTCTGGGACGGCAAGGACCCGAAAAAATACGCCGACAGCTTCAAGGTCCACGCCTAGGCCCGCGCCCCGCCACCCGCCCACCGAACCTTCCACCCCACGCAAAGAGGTCACGCCATGGTCAGTGCCGTATTCCACAGCCCGCTCGAGGCCGCACCCGCGGCCCGCGGCGGCGACAAACCCCGGAGCCGGGATGCCGGTGCCCCTCCATCGGCGCCCGCCCCCCACGACATGACAAATCCCACCACCCCTTCCACCGCAGTGCAGGCGGCCGCCGCAACCCCACCGGCGCGTGCGCCCTGGGACGCCTYGTTTCTCTGGCTGGCCCTGCTGCCGCCCTTGCTGGGCCTGGGCCTGCTGCTGCTGGTGTGGGAGCTGGTCTTCATGGGTACGGGCGGCAGCATTCCTTCGCCCAGGGACACCTTCGCGCAGGCGGTGCAGATCTTCAGCGACCCCTTCTACAGCAAGGGCCCCAACGACCAGGGCGTGGGCTGGAACGTGCTGTCCTCGCTCAAGCGCGTGGCCATGGGCTTCGGCATGGCGGCCGTCGTCGGCATCCCGGTCGGCTTCATGATCGGCCGCTTCAACTTCCTGAGCCGCATGTTCAACCCGCTGATCAGCCTCTTGCGCCCGGTCTCGCCGCTGGCCTGGCTGCCGATAGGCCTGCTGGTCTTCAAAGGGGCCAACCCGGCCGCCATCTGGACCATCTTCATCTGCTCGATCTGGCCCATGATCATCAACACCGCGGTCGGCGTGCAGCGCGTGCCGCAGGACTACATGAACGTGGCACGCGTGCTCAACCTCAGCGAATGGAAGATCGTCACCAAGATCCTCTTTCCCGCCGTGTTGCCCTACATGCTGACCGGCGTGCGCCTGGCCGTCGGCACTGCCTGGCTGGTAATCGTCGCGGCCGAGATGCTGACCGGCGGCGTCGGCATCGGCTTCTGGGTCTGGGACGAGTGGAACAACCTCAACGTCAAGAACATCATCATCGCGATCTTCGTGATCGGCATCGTCGGCCTGGTGCTGGAGTTCGCACTGATCAAGCTGGCCACGGCCTTCACCTTCGAAGAAGTCAAGAACTGAACACGGGGAACCCGCCATGACATCCTTCACCACCAAATACATCGAAATCCAGGGCGTCGAGCAGACCTTCAAGACCCGCAAGGGACCGTTCCGCGCGCTGCAGAACATCAACCTGACGGTCGCCAAGGGCGAGTTCGTCGCGCTGATCGGCCACTCGGGCTGCGGCAAGTCCACCCTGTTGAACCTGATCTCCGGCCTGACGACGCCCACCGAAGGCAGCCTGCTGTGCGCCAACCGCGAAATCGCCGGGCCCGGCCCGGAGCGCGCCGTGGTGTTCCAGAACCACTCGCTGCTGCCCTGGCTGACCTGCTTTGAAAACGTCTACCTCGCGGTCGAGCGCGTGTTCTCGGAGACTGAAAACAAGGCGCAGCTCAAAGCGCGCACCGACGCGGCGCTGGCCATGGTCGGACTCACCGCGGCGGCGCAAAAGCGCCCCGGCGAAATCTCGGGCGGCATGAAGCAGCGCGTTGGCATCGCACGCGCGCTGTCCATGGAGCCCAAGGTGCTGCTGCTCGACGAACCCTTCGGCGCGCTGGACGCGCTGACCCGCGCCAAGCTGCAGGACGAGCTGCTGCAGATCGTGGCCACCACGCAAAGCACGGTGGTGATGGTGACCCATGACGTCGATGAAGCGGTGCTGCTCTCCGACCGCATCGTGATGATGACCAACGGCCCCTCGGCCACGATTGGCGAGGTGCTGCAGGTCGAGTTGCCGCGGCCCCGCTCGCGCGTGGCGCTGGCCGAGGACATCCGCTACCTGGGCTACCGCAAGGCCGTGATCGATTTCCTTTACACGCGCCAGGGCCACGTCGAAAAAGCAGCCTGATACCAGGGTTGCCGGAAAACCGGCAGGCGGCCGCATCGCAAGAAAACGGGATAAACCGTTCCGCCAGTCCGCAAGTTCGCATAAGGGAGGTTTCCTATGTCTGCAGTTTTGCCAGTCCACGGCGCCGACAGGATCGCGGCCGCCCGGCCCGCACGCAAAGCCGGCCCGGGCCTATTCGGCAAGTACCGCGAAATCATCATCGCTGTGGCCTTCTTCCTGCTGTTCGACCTCGGGGTGCTGGTGCTGAACTTCTACACCTCGTTCAAGATCGACCAGGACACCGTGACCATCAATCTCTCCGGGCGCCAGCGTTATGTGTCGCAACGCGTCGCGCGAACCCTGCTGGAGCTTGACGCCACGCGCGCCGCCGGGCTTTTCTACAAGCCCGAAACCCTGGCGGAGCTGCGCTCGGGCGCCAAGATCTTTCAGATCTCGCAGGTGGCTTTTCGCGAGGGCGGCACGATTCCCGGCGGCGATGGCAAGCCGGTCTACCTGCACCCCGTGACATCCAGCCGCGGCCGTGAGCTTGAAGAAAAGGTGGAAGTCCTGTGGAAGCCCTACTTCGCCCTGCTGCAACCCTTGCTGACCGGCGACAACTTCACGCAGCAGGAGCTGGCCGCCGCACTGGCCTACAGCCAGGCCCACAACAGCGAGCTGCTCAGCGCGGCCAACGACTTCGTGACCGAAACACAGCAGATAGGCGCGTCGCGCGCCAGCGTGCTGCGCATGGTGCAAACCGGCGGCATCGTGCTGGCCCTGCTGAACTTCGCCTTCATCCTGTTCAAGTTTTTGCGCCGGCTGAAGACCTCCGACGCCGCGATTGAAGCGGCGACCGAGGAAAACCGCGAAATCCTCGCGAGTGTGCGCGAGGGCCTGTTCCTGCTCACGCCGGGGCACCAGTTGGGCTCGCAGCTGTCCCGCTCCACCCATGCGCTGTTCGGCAAGACGCTGGTGCCGGGGCAAAACTTTTTTGAGGTGCTGTCCACGATGGTGTCCCTCAAAGCCCTCACGGACGCGCGGGACTATGTCGAGCTGCTGTTCTCCCCGCATGTGAAAGAGCAGTTGGTCCAGGGCATCAACCCGCTTTCGGAAGTGGAACTCACCGTCGCCAACCGCCTGGGCCAGCAGACCACCCGCTACCTGTCCTTCCACTTCAACCGGGTGCAGGACGGCGCCACCGTTCGGCACCTGCTGGTCACCGTGCAGGACATCACGCAAAAGGTCGAATTGCAGGCCAGGCTCGCCAGCGAACGCCAGCGTTCGCAAAAAGAGCTGTCCATGATGCTCAAGGCCTTCGAGACCGAACCGGCCATGATGCGAGCCTTCGTCGAGCGCGCCGAGGCTTCGCTGCTCGAGGTCAACGACCTGCTGCGCAGCACCTCCTCGGCCGCCTCCGAGGTCCAGGTGCTCAAGGCCGTGGACGGCGCCTACCGCCGCATCCACGCCTTCAAGGGCGACGCGGCCTCACTGGGGCTGGAAATCCTGGCCACGCTGGCCCACCAGTTCGAGAGTGAATTGCAAAAACTCAAGGACAGCGGCGCGGCTACCGGCGACGCCCTGCTGGCCCTGCCCTTGCCGCTGGAAGACCTGCTCTCCAAGGTGGGCGCCTTCAAGGCCCTGAGCCAGAAACGCTCCGGCGAGGGCACGTCGCCCCGGCAAGCGAACTCGCCGGAGAGCCTGCGTGCCGCGCTGTCGCAACTGGCCGCCGAGGTGGCCGCTGACTGCGGCAAGCGCGTGAAGGCCGAGCTGCGCGTGGACGGCGCACCGGAGGTACCGCCGGCCAAGATGGACCTGGTGCGCGAGATCGCCATCCAGCTGCTGCGCAATGCCGTGGTGCACGGTGTGGAAACACCGGCTGCGCGGCAGGCCGCCGGCAAAACCGCCGAGGGCCAGGTCAGCGTGGTGCTGGGCCCTGATGAAGCCGGCCAATGGCAGCTCACGGTTCGCGACGACGGCGCCGGCCTGAACGCTGCAGACGTGCGCCGCCGCCTGCTGGAGCTGGGCTGGTACAACGCCGAGCAGCTGCAGAGCTTCAGCGACAAGCAGATCGTCGCGAACATCTTCAAGCCCGGTTTTTCCACCGCCGCCACCGCGTCACGGCATGCCGGCCGCGGTGTCGGCCTGGACCTGGTGCAAGCCAACGTGCAAAGCCTGGGCGCACGCCTGCTGCTGTCGAGCACGCCCGGCCAGCACACCGAATTCCGGGTCGTGTTTTCCTGAGGCCGCCCCCCATGACCCCATCCCCAACATTCCCAACCCCCAAGGAGGCTCACCATGCGATTGCTGATTGTTGACGACTCCAACATGATCCGCACCCGCATCTCGCGCGTGGTGCAAAACGGCGGCATCAAGGGCATCGCCCTCGCCGGGCTGGCCCGAAACGGCCAGGAAGCGGTGCGGCTGGCCCGGGCGACACGCCCCGAGGTGGTCACCATGGATCTGACTATGCCCGAGATGGACGGCATTGAATGCATTTCTGCGCTGCTCAAGCTGGACCCCACCGTCAAGATTCTCGTGGTCAGCGCGCTCAGCGACAAATCGACGGCCATCCAGGCGCTCAAGCTGGGCGCGCGCGGCTTCGTCGCCAAACCTTTCACCGACGAAGAGTTGCAGATGGCATTGCTCGAAGTCGCCGACGTGCGCTAAGCAAAATTGAGAAGATAAGGAAGACCGCTGTGGCCACACTCAACGAAAACGACCTCAAGCTGTTCGTCGACTCGATCCGCAACTACCTGAAAGTCACCACCCGGCAGGAGCCGCAGATCACCTCGGCTTACCTGGGCTCGGGCGACATCGAAGGCTTTGAATTCAACGGCATCGTGGCTTTTTCAGGTAGCCACAACGGCCATGTGATGGTCTCCATGCCGGGCAAGCTGGTGCGCGAGATTCTGCTGTTGCAGCACGAGACCGACCTCAGCGACGGCAATTTGCTGGACGCGGTGGGCGAAATCGCCAACACGCTGGCCGGCAACGCGCGCAAATCCCTGGGCTCCGAGCTGCAGATTTCCGTGCCCGTCAAGATGCAGGGCACGCAGGGCATGAAGGCCAGGGTGCGCACCCGTCCCTATGTCATCACGCTGCGTTGGAACCACTATTCGGCCATGGTCTGCGTCGACATGGACCGCAAGAACTGAGCTGAATTCCCGCCAGGGTGCACGCATTTTGTGCATCGCACCAAAAGAAACCGGCATAAAGGCTGAAATCGCGCTGCAAGGGTGCGTTTTGCATGCCCCAAGGTGGCACGCTTTTCGCACTGATTCTGGGAGTTAACCATCTCACAGAAAGAGCTTGCACCATGGCGGGGTTTCGTAATYTTCTCAAGGCAGGTCACGCACCCACGCTGGGCGCGGCGTTTTTTTACTTCGCCTTCTCATGTTGCATCTGGGTCATGAACGGGGCCATGGCCCCTTTCATTTCGGAAACCTACAACCTCTCGCCCACCCAGAAGGGTGTGATGCTCTCGGTACCCATCTTCGCCGGCGCACTGATGCGCTTTCCGCTGGGCGTGCTGGCCCAGTACATAGGCCGCAAGAACGCCACCCTGGTGGAAATGGGGCTGATCATGGTGGCCCTGCTATTCGGCTACTTTGTGGTCGATTCCTACAGCAGCCTGCTGGCCATGGGCGTGCTGCTGGGTATTGCCGGCGCCAGCTTCGGCGTCGCGCTCAGCCTGGGTTCGGGCTCCTTCCCGCCGCGCTACAAGGGCCTCGCCATGGGCCTGGTCGGCGCCGGCAATGTGGGCACCGCCGTCTCGGTGCTGGTGGCGCCCGCGCTGGCCCAGCGCTACGGCTGGCAGTCGGTTTACGGCATTGCCGCCGCAGCCATGCTGCTGCCGCTGATTGCCATGGTCGTGTTTGCCAAAGAACCCGATGACGTGGACAGCCACGCCACGCTGCGCGAGCACGTCGCCTGCCTGTTCGAGAAAGACGGCTGGGCCTTCAGCCTGATCTACGCCGTGAGTTTTGGCGGCTTCATCGGCCTGGCCACGTTTTTGCCTTCCTATTACTACGACCAGTTCGGCGTCAGCAAGGTGCAGGCAGGCCAGCTGTCCATGCTGGCGGCCTTCATGGGCGCGGCGCTGCGCATCTTCGGCGGCTGGATCTCCGACCGCTGGGGCGGCGTCAACACCCTGAGCGTGGTGCTGCTCACCATCGCAGGCACCCTGGTCGCCTGCGGACTGGCCGGCGGCTCCCTGGCCGCCACCACGCTGCTGGTGATGCTGTGCTTTGCCGCCCTGGGCGCAGGCAACGGCGCCCTCTTCCAGCTCGTCCCTCTGCGCTGGCCCCTGGCCACCGCGGTCGCAGGCTCCATGATCGGCGAGATAGGCGCCCTAGGCGGCGGCCTGGTGCCCAACGCCATGGGCATCTCCAAGCAGTATGCCGGGACGTATATGTGGGGGTTCTTCTTTTTTGCGGCTTTGGCGCTGGGGATGTTGGTGATGCTGAGGGTTATGCAGATTCGGTGGACGCGGACCTGGGCTGAGAAGGGTGGGCGTGCTCGCGGCGCGTGAGGGCAAGGGCCGGTTCTTGCCCCGGCGGTGCGCCCTTCTCTAAGTTCTGCTGGCCGGGTCTCGCCCCGGCGGGCGAGGCACTTTTCTTTGCTTCGCCAAAGAAAAGTACCCAAAAGAAAGGCGACCCGCAGTCTGGGTCCCTACGCTTCGCTTCGGGCAACCTGCGGTGCTCGAGCCAAGCGGGGTCAAAAACAACTCGCTTCGCTCAGACACGTTTTTGCCCTGATCCGCTTGTCTCTGCGCTCCTCGGCCCAGCCAGGACGGGGCAATCGGGAGCGGGGACA